>NZ_VLJQ01000001.1:0-167224 GCF_007829375.1 Nocardioides sp. J9
CGCTGGCCCGACACCGCGGTGACGCTGGCGTTCCCGGGGGAGCGGGCGTTGCCGCGGCACCACCCGCGGGTGTGGTCCGTGGCCCGCCGTCGCCTGGCCCGGGCCGGGGTGCGGCTCCTGCCCCGCCMCCSSGCCGAGCTGCCGGCCGGCTTCACGGCCGACCGGATCACGACTGGACCGGTGAGGTGGACGAACGGGCGGGCGCCGGTCGACGCCGACGCGGTGCTCTGGGCCATCGGCAGCGTCCGCCCGAACACCGACTGGCTGCCGCCTGCGCTGCTCGACGAGCAGGGCTTCGTCCGGGTGCGACCGACCCTCGAGGTGCCGGGCGTGGACGGGGTGTTCGCCGTCGGCGACGTGGCCGCGACCGACCCGTTGCGGTCGTCGGCGCGCAACCGGGCCGACCGGCTGCTCGCCCGCAACGTGCTCGCGCACCTGCGCGGCGAGCCGCTGTCGTCGTACCGGCCGCCGGGGCGGCGCTGGGGCTCGGTGCTCGGCCCCGAGGCCGACGGGCTGCGGGTGTTCGCACCGTCCGGGCACCCGTTCCGGTTCCCCGCGTGGACGGTCGACCGGCTGCTGCAGGCCTGGATCGTGCGCCGCGGGATCTACGGCGGCGTGCGCCGCTGAGGACGTGCAGGGGGACGTCAGGGCAAAAAGAGAGCTGCGGCGCACCCCTGTGGGACTGGAGGGGAGCGCCGCAGCCGTCTGGTCGGTCAGGTGAAGATGCTGACACCGCCGGGGCCGACCAGCAGGCCCACGATGATCAGGACGACCCCCCACAGGACCTCGCCGCGGAACAGGCTGACGATGCCCGACACCACGAGGATGACGGCCAGGATCCACAAGATGAATGCCACGATTTCCCTCCTCCTTCTCAGGGGCCTCGCGGCCCTGACCACTGGTACCCCGGTCGTGTTGCGCTAGACGGGTCGGCGTCCGTCCGCGGATGCGAGGGCCGGCCCACGCGGCCGTCCGGCCGGGTCAGTCCGAGGCGCCCAGCTCGTCCTCGCCGACGACGTGCATCGCGGCCTCCTCCGCGCTCGCAGCGGCGCCGTCGATGCCCACGTCCTCGGCGACGAGGTCCTTCTCCACGTCGTCGTGGACGCCCTCGTCCGGGGCGACCAGGCGGCCGGCACGGGTGTCGCCCACCTCGACCCCCTCCTCGTCCGCGTCGTGCGGGACGCCGTCCTCGTCGACGTCGGCCTCGGCACGCGGGTCGGGCTCGGGCACCTCCTCGGCGAGGCGGTCGTCGAGCGGCCGGTCGTGCGCCTGCTCCCACGGCGTGTTGCCGTAGCCCTGCGCGGCGGAGTACCTCTCCGGCGGCGAGTAGCCGCGGTCGAGCTCGTCCTCCACGTCGTCGCCGACGAGGGTGTCCTCGGGCTGCAGCTGGTCCTCCGCGTCGATGCTGTAGTCCTCGTAGTGCTCCTGGTCGTTCCCGGCCTCGTTGTGCTCGTTCTGGGTGCTCATGAGCGCTTCGGTACCCGGACCTGCTGCGGCCTTACGCTGGCGCGGTGGAATCACTCGCCCTGGCGTTCTCCTCGGGCTGGGCCAGCGGGGTCAACAGCTACCTCGTGGTCCTGGTGCTGGGCATCGCGGACCGGGTCGGGTCCTTCGACTCCGTTCCCGACGTGCTCGGTCGCTGGGAGGTGCTCGCGGTCGCGGCAGCGCTGTACGCCTTCGAGTTCGTCGCCGACAAGATCCAGTACGTCGACTCCGCCTGGGACGTCGTCTCGACCGCGATCCGGCCGGTCGTCGGCGGGGTCCTCGGCGTCCTCGTCGCCGGCGACTCGGCCGCGCTGGACGAGCTGGTCGGTGGCACGGTCGGCGGCACCAGCGCGCTCGTCTCGCACACGGTCAAGACCGGCACCCGGATGGCGGTCAACACCTCGCCCGAGCCGTTCTCCAACGTCGGGGTCAGCCTCGGCGAGGACGTGGTCGTGCTCGCCGTCGTGTGGTTCGCCGTCGAGCACCCGGTCGCTGCGGCGGCCGTCGCGCTCGTGCTGCTGCTCCTGGGGCTGCTCCTGCTGTGGCTGGCGTGGCGGCTCGTGCGTCGCGGGTGGGCCCGGCTCCGGGCCTGGCGAGCGCGTCGCGGAGGCAGCGGAACGAGGGCCTTGACTTAAAGTTCAAGTGTCGTACTAAATGGGGGCGTGTCCCTCGTCCTCGGCGTCGACTCCTCGACGCAGTCCACCAAGGCCGTCCTGGTCGACGCCGCCGACGGCACCGTCGTCGCGCAGCAGACCGCCCCGCACCCGCCCGGGACGGAGGTCGACCCGCGCGCCTGGCTGGGCGCCCTCGAGCTCGCCACGGACGGCCTGCTCGAGCAGGCCGACGCGGTCGCGGTCGCCGGCCAGCAGCACGGGATGGTCGTGCTCGCCGACGACGGCACGCCGGTGCGCGACGCGCTGCTGTGGAACGACACCCGCTCCGCCGGCGCGGCGACCCAGCTGATCGCCGAGCTCGGCGGCCCGCAGGCGTGCGCCGACGCCCTCGGCAGCGTGCTGGTCGCCTCCTTCACCAGCACCAAGCTGCGCTGGCTGCGCGACCACGAGCCCGAGTCCGCCGCCCGGGTCGCCCGCGTGCTGCTGCCGCACGACTACGTCTCGGGACACCTCGCAGCACCCGGCACGGACCCGTTCACCGACCGCGGTGACGCCTCCGGCACGGGCTACTTCGACGCCCGGACGGCGACCTGGCGCCACGACCTGCTCGAGGCCGCGCTCGGTCACGCCGCCGCCCTGCCCGACGTCGTCGCCCCTGGCCTGGCCGCCGGCGAGACCAGGGACGGCAAGCCGATCGCCGCGGGCACCGGCGACAACATGGGCGCCGCCCTCGGCCTGCCCCTCGTGACCGGCGACGTCCTGGTCTCCATCGGTACGTCGGGGGTCGCCTCGGCCGTCGTGCCCGACCCCGTCGCGGACGGCACCGGCACGGTCACCGGCTTCGCCGACGCCACCGGCGGTTACCTGCCGATGGTCACCACGATGAATGCCGCCGGCATCCTCGACCTCCAGGCGCGCTGGCTCGGCGTCGACCACGACGAGCTCGCCGCCCTCGCCCTGTCGTCCGTCCCCGGCGCCGGCGGCGTCGTCCTCTCGCCCTACTACGGCGGCGAGCGGACCCCGAACCGTCCCGATGCCGTCGGCACGTGGACCGGCCTGACGCCCGCGACCACCCGCGCCGACCTCGCCCGCGCGGCCGTCGAGGCGCTGCTCTGCTCCCTCGCCGACGCCGTCGACGCCCTCGTCGCCCGCACCGGCGCCGAGCCGCGCCGGGTGCTCATGGTCGGCGGCGCCACCCGCAACCCCGCCGTCCGCGCCCTCGCCCCGGCCATCCTCGGCCGCCCGGTCGCGCTGCCCGCGCCGGGGGAGTACGTCGCCCGCGGGGCCGCCCGCCAGGCAGCCTGGGCGCTCGCCGGCACCGCCGAGCCGCCGGACTGGCCGCTGACCACGACCGACGAGCTCACCGCCGACCCGCAGCCCGCCGTCCGCGAGCGCTACGCCGCGCTCCGCAACCACCTCACCGATGTCGGCGACCCCGCCCAGGAGACGACCTGATGACCCGCACAGCCCGCCCGACACCCACCCCGGCCGACAAGTTTTCCTTCGGGCTCTGGACCGTCGGCTGGCAGGCGCGCGACCCGTTCGGCCTCGCCACCCGCGAGCCGATGGACCCCGTCCACGCCCTCGAGCAGCTCGCCGCGGTCGGCGCCTACGGCGTGAACTTCCACGACGACGACCTGGTCCCGTTCGGGTCCGACGACGCCACGCGGCAGGCGATCATCGACCGCTTCCGCCAGGGGCTCGCCGACACCGGCCTCGTCGTGACCACCGCGACCACCGACCTGTTCACCCAGCCGGTCTTCAAGGACGGGGCCTTCACGTCCAACAACCGCGACGTGCGCCGCCTCGCGCTCCGCAAGGTGATGCGCAACCTCGACCTCGCCGCCGAGCTCGGCGCGAAGGTCTACGTCTGCTGGGGCGGGCGCGAAGGTGCGGAGTACGGCGCGGCCAAGGACGTCCCCGCCGCGCTCGACCGCTACCAGGAGGCGTTCAACCTCCTCGGTGAGTACGTCACCGACCAGGGCTACGACCTCCGCTTCGCCATCGAGCCGAAGCCCAACGAGCCCCGCGGCGACCTCCTGCTCCCCACCATCGGTCACGCGCTCGCGTTCATCGAGACCCTCGACCGCCCCGACCTCGTCGGCCTCAACCCCGAGGTCGGCCACGAGGAGATGGCCGGCCTCAACGCCGCCGCCGGCTACGCCCAGGCGCTGTGGCACGGCAAGCTCTTCCACATCGACCTCAACGGGCAGAACGGCCCCCGCTACGACCAGGACCTGCGCTTCGGCGCCGGCAACGTCCGCGGAGCGTTCTGGGTGGTCGACACGCTGCTCGCAGGCGGGTACGACGGACCCGTGCACTTCGACTACAAGCCGGTGCGCGCCGAGACCGAGGCCGGCGTGTGGGCCTCGGCCCGGGCCTGCATCGACAACTACCTGATCCTGCGCGAGAAGGTCACCGCCTTCCGGGCCGACCCGGAGGTGCAGGCCGCGCTCGCCGAGGCGGAGCTGCCCGGGCTCGCCCGCCCGACCCTGGCCGAGGGGGAGGGGTGGCGCGAGCTGCTGGACTGGGAGCTCCCCGACGCCGACGCGGTCGACGCGCTCGCCCGCCGCGAGGTGGCCATGGAGAAGCTCGACCAGCTGGCCCTCGAGCACCTCTACGGTGTCCGTGGCTGAGCCTGCCGGGGCGGAGTCGCTGCGTCGGCGCAACGCCGCTGCCGTCGTACGCTCGCTGCGGGTGGACGGTCCCGGCAGCCGCGCCGACCTCGCCGCCCGCACCGGCCTCGCGAAGGCGACCGTCGGCACCATCGCCGCGGGCCTCGAGGAGGCCGGCGTGGTGCGCGAGCTCGAGCAGGTGCGCAGCGGCGAGCGCGGTCGGCCGGGCCAGCTGCTCACCCTCGCCGGCGGCCGCCCGGTCGGCCTCGGCCTCGAGGTCAACGTGGAGTACGTCGCCGCCGTGGCCCTCGACCTCGCCGGCACCGTGCGCCGCGAGGTCACCCGGCCGGTGTCGGCCGACGGTGTGGTCGCGGCGCTCGCCGAGGTCGCCCGCCAGCTGGCCGCCGACCTCGCCGGAGCCGGGCTGGAGCCCGTCGGCGCGACCGTCGCCGTGCCCGGTCTCGTCGACGGCGACGACCGCACCGCGGTGTGGATGCCCAACCTCAGCGCGACCGGCACCGCCGTCGCCGACGCCGTCGACCAGGCCCTCGGCTGGTCCGGGCGCACCCGGGTCACCAACGACGCCGACTGCTCCGCGCTGGCCGAGCTCCACCACGGCGCCGGGCGCGGGGCGGGGCACCTGCTCTACCTCACCGGCACCGTCGGCATCGGTGCCGGCATCGTCGACGACCGCCGCCTGCTGCGCGGTGCCCGCGGCTTCGCCGGGGAGGTCGGCCACCTGCCCGTCGGCGACCCCGCCGCCCGCTGCGGCTGCGGTCGCACCGGCTGCTGGGAGGCCTCCGTCGGCCTGCACGCCCTCCTCTCCGCCGTCGGCATGGAGGAGGTCGGCACCCCGCAGGAGACGGCGGCCGCCGTCGCCCGTGCTGCGGAGTCCTCCGCCGACGTCCGCGAGGGCGTCGCCGTGGTCGGCCGCTGGCTGGGCCGGGGCCTGGCCATCGTCACCGGCGTCGTCGACCCCGGCGCCATCGTGCTCGGCGGCTACTTCGCCCCGCTCGGCGACCTCGTCCTCGCCCCCGCCGCCGACGAGCTGGCTGCCACCCTCGCCTCCAGCGCCCTCGGCACCCCCGACCTCCGCCTCGGCGAGCTCGGCACCGGCTCCGCCGCCACCGGCGCCGCCGAGCGCGCCCTCGAGGACGTGCTTTCCGGAACCTCTGACCTGTTGGGAGCCTGAGCGTCATTCCCGGTGGTTGAGGTGCGACGAGCGCCAGCGAGGAGCCTCGCTGTTCTCATGGCGCGAGCGCGTCGCCTGTCGAGGGACGCGCGCAGGCCTCGCAGGCTCGGCCCGCACTTGCCCTCGACGCGCCTTCGGCGCGGGCGCCGCGCTGCCGCGCACGCGGTTGGCTCCGGTGGAGGGCACAGCAGATCTGGCGGCAAGCCCTGGCTTGTTGCACCCCGCTCCCGGTGGTTGAGGTGCGACGAGCGCCAGCGRGGAGCCTCGAAACCTCCGGGCCTTGCGGGCGGGCCGTGGTGGCGCAGTCGGGCGTTCCCGGACCCGGCTCCGCTAGCCGGCGAGGCGGGCGGGGGCGTCGGTGATCGCATCGGCGAGGCTGGCGACCGGGTCGACGAAGACCGGCTCCATCGCCATCTCCGCGGCGCCGAGGAGGACGGAGTCGTTGCCCAGGCCGGGCAGGCACAGGCGCACCGACTCGCGGGCGGGCACCAGCGCCCGCTCGCCGAGGCCGGCGGTGACCTCGCTGCGGCAGAGCCGGAAGAGCGGCAGGAAGTAGCCGCCGAGGATCACCACGCTGGGGTTGAAGATGTTGACCACGGCCCCGAGGCCGCGGCCGAGGTCGGCGGCGATCGGGCGCAGCTCGCGGGGAGCGGTGGTCATCGCGTCCAGGATCTCGCCTAGCCGGGCCACCTGGTCGGCCGGGCAGCGCAGCGCCTCGGCGATCGCCGGGGCGCCGACGACCGTCTCCCAGCAGCCGCGCGAGCCGCAGTGGCACGGACCGCCGCGGGGGTCGTGGTGGAGGTGGCCGACCTCGCCGGCGTACCCGGCCACGCCCTCGAGCCGGTTGCCGCCGATGATGACGCCGGCACCGACGCCGACGTTGCCGGAGAGGTAGACCAGGTCGTCGATGCCCACCGCCGCACCGCGGCGGTGCTCGGCGAGCGCGCCGAGGTCGGCGTCGTTGCCGAGCGCGATGGGGACGTCGAGGGCGAGGGCCGCGAGCACGATCGAGCCGAAGGACACGTCGTGCCACCCGAGGTTCGGGGCGTGCCGGATGAGGCCGTCGCTGCGCCGGACCAGGCCGGGCACCGCGATGCCGATCCCGAGCAGCGGCGCGTCGGCGGGGGACAGCGACACCACCTGGCGGACCAGGGTGGCGATCGTCGAACCGGCCAGCCACGCCTCGGGGTCCGGCGGGATCGGCGCGGCCGCCCGGTGCCAGATCCGGCCGCCGAGGCCGACCCGGGCGACGACCGCGTGGTCGACGCCGAGGTCGACCGCGACGACGTACGGACCGTCCTCACGGATCCGGACCCCGGCCGAGGGGCGGCCGGCGCTGCGACGGCCGGCGGCGGGGGAGGCGTGCTCGATCAGGCCGAGCGTCTCCAGCTCGGTGACCAGGGCCGCGATCGTCGACCGGTTCAGCCCCATCCGACCGGTGAGCTCGGCGCGCGAGACCTCGCCCGAGTCGTGGACGTGGCGCAGCAGGGTCCCGAGGTTGTGTCGGCGGACGGCTTCCTGGTTGGTCCCCGTCCCCGTCCGCACACCAGCCACGCTAGCGATCCCTTCCGTGCACGCCGCACCACCCCTCGCCGTGCACCGCTAGACCCCTGTCGCCGACCGCCGACGGCGCGAGATGGCGTCGACGCTGGCCGCGAGCAGCAGCACGCCGCCGGTCACCAGGTAGTTGGCGTAGCTCTTGTCGATGAGCAGCGGCAGGCCGTTGTCGACCGTCGCCAGCACGACGCCGCCGATCACGCCGTCGATGGCGCGTCCCCGCCCGACGTTGCCGCCGCCGGAGCCCGGCGAGACCTTGCCGNTGGCCGCGAGCAGCAGCACGCCGCCGGTCACCAGGTAGTTGGCGTAGCTCTTGTCGATGAGCAGCGGCAGGCCGTTGTCGACCGTCGCCAGCACGGTGCCGCCGATGACGGCTGCGCCGACGGCGTACAGCAGGACGTTGCCGCCGCCGGAGCCCGGCGAGACCTTGCCGGAGTACGCCGCCTGCAGGATGCCGGCCACCGCCGCGAGGGACGAGCACAGCACGAACGCCATGATCCGCATGTAGAGCACGTTGATGCCCGCGCGGCGGGCCGCCTCGCGGTTGCCGCCCACGGCGTAGAGGTGCCGGCCGAAGGCGGTGCGCGAGAGCAGGAAGGTCATCAGCAGCAGGATCACCACGACGACGGGCACCATGTAGGGCACGCCCTCGATCGGGAAGAACGGGTTGCGGCTGCGGTTGACGTTGAAGTACGCCGTCAGGCCGAGCACGACGACGGCCAGCACCGCGATGCGCAGCACCACCAGCCCGAACGGCGGGCGGGCGAGGTCGCGGGCGACCTGGCGGCGGTAGGTGAACAGTGCGAGCGCGGCGTAGGCGGCGACGATCGCGACCGCGCAGATCCAGCCGAGCGTCACCGGGACGTTCTTGATCGCGAGGCCGCGCAGCACCTCGTGGTTGAAGCGCACCGAACCGCCCTGGCCGATGAGCCGCAGCATCACGCCCTGCAGGGCGAGGAAGAACGACAGGGTCACCACGAACGACGGGATGCCGAGCCGGGCGACCATCGCGCCGATGGCGAGGCCGATGACCGCACCGCAGGCGATGCCGGCCACCACCGCGACCGGCCACGGCTGGCCGTGGTCGACGATCGCCAGCGCGGTGATCGCGGCGCCCGTGCCGCTGGCGACGCCGGCGGACAGGTCGATCTCGCCGATGAGCAGCACCGGCACGAGCGCCATCGCGAGCACGCAGATGGGCGCGGCCTGCACGGTGAGGTTGGCGAGGTTGAGGTTGGTGAAGAAGCTGTCGGTCGTCAGCCCGAAGATGACGAAGAGCACCAGCAGGCCGAGCAGCGCGGGCAGCGAGCCCATGTCGCCGCCGCGGACGCGGTTGAGGTAGTCGCGGGCCGCCTCGCGCAACGTGCCGGCGCGGTGGCTGTCCTGGGCGAAGTCGGCGTCGGCGTAGGTCGCCGAGGCGGGACGGGTCTCAGGGGTCTCGGTGGTCATCGGGTACCTCAGATCGTGGCCGACGTGGGCGACTCGGCGATGCCGTGGCTCTCGCTGCGGCCCGCGGTGATCAGCTCGACGACCTCGCGGTGGGACACCTCCGAGGCCGGTACGTCGGCGGCGACCCGGCCGAGGTAGAGCGCGGTGATCCGGTCGGCGACCTCGAAGACGTCGGTCATGTTGTGCGAGATGAGGACGACGCCCAGGCCGCGGTCGGCGAGGCGTCGTACCAGGTCGAGCACCTGACGGGTCTGGGCGACGCCGAGCGCGGCGGTCGGCTCGTCGAGGAGCACGATCTTGGAGTTCCAGAGCACGGCCTTGGCGATCGCGACGGTCTGCCGCTGCCCGCCGGAGAGGCTGGCGACCGGCTGCCGCACCGACTTCACGGTGCGCACCGACAGCGACGCGAGCGTCTCGCGGGCCTTGGCCTCCATCTGCGCCTCGTCGAGCACGGGCCAGCGGCGCAGCTCGCGCCCGAGGAACATGTTCTGGACGATGTCGAGGTTGTCGCACAGCGCGAGGTCCTGGTAGACGACCTCGATGCCGAGCCCGGCGACGTCACGCGGGCCGTGCACGTTCGCCGGCTTGCCCTCGAAGAGGTAGTCGCCACTGTCGCGGCCGTAGATGCCGGCGATCACCTTGACCAGGGTGGACTTGCCGGCGCCGTTGTCGCCGACGAGGGCGGTCACCTGCCCCGGGTAGACGGCGAAGTCGACGTCGTGGAGCACGTGGACGACGCCGAAGCTCTTGTTGACACCGCGCAGCTCGAGCAGCGGTTCGGTCATGCCTTCCTCCAGGGGTGGCGGTTCGGTGCGCCGCGGGTGGCGCGGGACGCGCGGACGGGGCGCGTCCGTCGGTGCGGGAGGGGGCGTCCGGGCCGGTCGGGCCCGGACGCCCCGGGTGCTCCTGCGACGAGGAGCGGGTGGGTCAGGAGATGCCGGCGTCAGCGCAGAGCTTCTCGAACTCCCCGCTGCACACGTCCTCCTTCTTCTGGCCGCCGTCGTCGATGACGTCCTTGACGGTGTCCTTGGTGATCGGCTGCGGGTCGAGCAGGATGCTCGGCACCTCGCTGTTGTCGGAGGAGTCCGTCGTGGTGCCGGTGGTCTCGGCGTCCTCGCCCTTGGCGAGCGCGATCGCGACGTCCGCGAGGGCACCGGCCTCGAGCTTGGCCGACTTGTAGACCGTCATGCACTGAGTGCCGGCGAGGATGTTCTGCAGACCCTCGACCGTGGCGTCCTGGCCCGTGACCGGGACCTCGCCCGCGACGCCGTTCTTCTCCAGGATCGAGATCGCCGAGCCGGCGAGGCCGTCGTTGGCCGCGAGCACGCCGTCGACCTTGCCGTCGGCCTTGGTGTAGAGCTGCTCGAAGATCGTGACCGCCTCGTCGTTGTCCCAGTCCGGGACGGCCTGCTCGCCGACCTTCTTGTACGACGAGATGCCGTCGAGCACCGAGTGGGCGCCCTCCGCGAACAGGGTGGCGTTGTTGTCGGTGGGCGAGCCGTTGAGGTAGATGATGTTCGCCGGCTTCTCGCCCAGGCAGTCGGCCAGGCCCTGGCCCTGGAGCTCGCCGACCTTGGTGTTGTCGAACGAGACGTAGTAGTCCGCCGTACCACCGAGCGTGAGCCGGTCGTAGTCGATCGTGCGGACGCCCTGGGACGCGGCCTTCTCCTGGATGGCCGCCCCGGACTCCGAGTCGAGGTTGACGATCGCCAGCACCGTGACGCCGTCGGCGATCATGCCGTCGGCGATCTTGGTCATGTTGTCGGCGTCGCCCTCGGCGTTCTTGATGTCGTACTCGACGCCCGCCTCGTCGAAGGCGGCCTCGAGGGCCGGGCGGTCCGCCGACTCCCACCGGACCGAGGACTCGGTGTCGGGGAGGATCACGCCGATCTTGCCGACCGAGCCGCCGTCACCGGCGTCCGAGCCACCGGCGCTGTCGTCGTCACCGCACGCGGCCAGGGAGAGGGCGAGGCCCAGTCCCGCCACTGCCATCACCGCAGCGTTCCTGCGCTTCAACATCCAACCGCCTCCTAGCGATCCGGGCCCGGGCGAGCGAGGGTCGCACACCATACGAGTCGGGCCATATGTTGTTTGGAACAACATATGAAGTGACGCCCGTCACGTAAAGAGGGGCGAGGGAAAAATTCCGGGACGGCGTCCCGGGTACCCCTTCGCCGGCGGGTGGCGGCTCGTCGGCGCCGGCGGGCGGGCGGGGCTGGCGGGCGGGCGGGGCTGGCGGGCGGGCAGCGCCATGTAACACGTGGTTCGCGGCTCTGCGGGCCGGTCGGCCGCTGCAACACGTGGTTCGCCGCTGTCCGCGCCCGACCACCGCTGTCACACGTTGTCCGCCCACCTGGCAGCCCGTTCACGTCTGTTCCCGCCCCACCCAGCAGGGGTACGCCGCGGTCCCCGGGCTGCCAGAGCCGCGACCAGCGTGTTACATGGCCGGGCGACGGGATCGGGCTGCCAGAGCCGCGACCAACGTGTTACATGGCCGGGGCGACGGAACCGGGCTGCCAGAGCCGCGATCAGCGTGTTACATGCGGGACGCGCGGGCCGTGCGACCCACCCGCCCCACCGGCGGACGACAGGGAGAGGGAGCGCAGAGGCTCAGGCGCGGGTCGGTACGCCGTACAGCGTGGTGCGCTCGCGGACCGGGCGGTCGATCCCGGCGCCGATCTCGACCAGCTCATCGACCGTCTTCGCGGAGCCGTGCTCGGAGCCGGCCATGCGCGAGATGGTCTCCTCCATCAGCGTGCCGCCGAGGTCGTTGGCGCCCGCCTCGAGCATGGCGCGGGTGCCCTCGACGCCGAGCTTCACCCAGCTGGTCTGGATGTTGTCGACGCGCCCGTGCAGCATGATCCGGGCCATCGCGTGCACGGCGAGGTTGTCGCGCAGGCTCGGCCCGGGGCGGGCGACGCCGGCGAGGTAGATCGGGGCGGAGGTGTGCACGAACGGCAGCGGCACGAACTCGGTGAACCCGGTGGAGCCGTTCTCGCGGGCGGTGTCCTGGACCCGCTTGAGCACGTTGAGGTGGCCGACCCAGTGCCGCGGGTTGTCGACGTGGCCGTACATCATCGTCGACGTCGTCGGCAGGCCGATGCGGTGTGCGGTGCTGACGATCTCGATCCAGGTGCTGGCGGGCAGCTTGCCCTTCGTGAGCACCCAGCGGACCTCGTCGTCGAGGATCTCCGCGGCGGTGCCGGGCAGCGAGCCGAGCCCGGACTCGCGGGCCTTGATCAGGAAGTCCTCGATCGACAGGCCGGTGCGGGCGGTGCCGTTGACGACCTCCATCGGCGAGAACGCGTGGACGTGCATGTCCGGCACGCGCTTCTTCACCGCCGCGGCGATGTCGAAGTACGCCGACGCGGGCAGCTCGGGGTCGATGCCGCCCTGCATGCACACCTCGGTCGCGCCGAGGTCCCACGCCTCCTGGGCGCGGTCGGCGACCTCGTCGTAGGACAGCGAGTAGGCGTCGGCGTCGGTGCGGCGCTGCGCGAAGGCGCAGAAGCGGCAACCGACGTAGCAGACGTTGGTGAAGTTGATGTTCCGGTTGACCACGTAGGTGACGTCGTCGCCCACCACCTGCTTGCGCAGGTCGTCGGCGAGCCGGACCACCTGCCGGAGCAGGTCGCCCTCGGCGGTCATCAGGGTCAGCGCGTGCTCGTCGGAGAGGTTGGCGGGGTCGGCCTCGGCGGCCCGGAGCGCGTCCCCGCCCTCGGCGTGCAGCACCGCAGGGGCACCGGTGCCCTGCGCGGCCTCGCGTACGGCGTCCCAGTCGCCGTAGACGGAGGCGAAGTCGCTGCGGCGGTCGTCGGTGCGGCCCTCGGCGTCGACGGCGGCGAACAGGTCGGTGCGGCCGGCGGACTCGAGGACGACGTCCGGCTCCTGCCACGGCAGGCCGGCGGGGCGGACGCCCTCGCGCGCCAGGCCGGGCATGTCGCCGTCGAGGTCGGCGAGCGCGGCGACGTGGGCGTGCAGGCGCGGGTCGATCCACGCCTCGCCGCGCACGAGCGAGCCGACGACGTACTCGGGGTGCACGGTGAGCCGGGCGCGCAGGTCGAAGCCGCAGGTCGCGGTGATCGAGTGGAGCCGGTCGAGGGAGGGCCACGGGCGCTCCGGGTTGACGTGGTCCGGCGTCAGCGGGGAGACGCCGCCCCAGTCGTCGATGCCGGCGTCGAGCAGCGCGCGGCACTCCTCGAGGTCGACCAGGTTGGGGGGCGCCTGGATGCGCGCCTTCGGGCCGAGCACGAGGCGGGTGACGGCGATCGCGGCGCGGTACTCCGCCAGGCCGAGGTCGTCCACGTGGCGCATCGCGGTGTCGGGCTTGGCCCGGAAGTTCTGGACGATCACCTCCTGCACCGCGCCGTAGGCACGGGCGTTGGCGCGCAGCGCGAAGATCGTCTCGGCGCGCTCGGTGAGCGTCTCGCCGATGCCGACGAGCAGTCCGGTGGTGAAGGGGATGCCGTGGCGTCCGGCGTCCTCGAGCACCCGCAGCCGGACCTCGGGGTCCTTGTCGGGGGAGCCGAAGTGGGCCAGCCCCCTGGTCTCGAAGAGCCGGCGCGAGGTGGTCTCGAGCATCATCCCCATCGACGGGGACACCGGCTTGAGCCGGTTGAGCTCCTCCCACGACATGACGCCGGGGTTGAGGTGCGGCAGCAGGCCGGTCTCCTCGAGCACCCGGACCGCCATCGCGCGGATGTAGGCCAGGGTCGAGTCGTAGCCCTGCTCGTCGAGCCACGCCTGCGCCTCGGGCCAGCGGTCCTCCGGCCGGTCGCCGAGGGTGAACAGCGCCTCGAGGCAGCCGAGCTCGGCCCCCTGCCGGGCGATCTCGAGGATCTCGTCGGGGGAGAGGTACGGCGCCCGGCCCTCACGCGCGGCCTGCGACGGCGTCTCCACGAAGGTGCAGTAGTGGCACCGGTCGCGGCACAGCTTGGTGACCGGGATGAACACCTTGGGCGAGTAGGTCACGACTCCGGGGCGCCCGGCGGCGACCAGGCCGGCGTCCCGCACCCGGGCGGCGGCCGCCGTCAGCCGGTCGAGCTCCTCGCCGGTCGCGGCCAGCAGGGCCTCGGCCTCAGCGGGGTCGAGGGCGGCGCCGCGCTCGGCTCGGGCGAGTGCGCGGCGGATCTGCTGGGGGGTCGGACCGTGCGTCATGACCGCCTCAGGCTACCTGCTGCCCTCCGGCCCGCAGCGGGCGAGGCTCCGGACGGACACCGCGGCCGGGGCGCCCGCCGCCGGCGTACCGGCGCCCTCCGCGATCAGTTCGGCAGGCGGCTCTTGAGCTTGCCGACCCGGGCCACGAAGTTGCCCTGGTAGGACCCCGGGAAGCTCCACGTGACGACCGTGCCCCGACCGCCGATGGCGGCGGTGACCGTGTCGGAGCACCGGCCGCTGACGGCCATGCAGTCGCCGCCGTTGCTCGTGTAGCTCGCGGTGATGCTCTCGAAGTCCCGGAAGCCCTCGTAGTGCAGCTGGAAGGCGTAGCAGCCCGGCTCGGTCGTGCAGCGCTTCTTCTTCCACCAGATCCGCTTCGGCTTCGACGTGCCGCAGAACTCGTCGACGGCCTCGGCCTCCGAGCCCCACGGGTAGGTCGTCACGGCCTGCGCCTCGACGCAGCCACGCGCCCCGCCCTCGTCGGTGTCGATCTTCACCTTCTGGCCCTTGAGCGGGGTCCAGCTGCCGGGGCCGCCCGTGTTGATGACGACGTCGCCGGCGGACGCGGAATTGGTGAAGGTGAACTCCACGGCGCGGTACGCCGCCCGCGCGGTCGCCTTGGGAGGCGGCGGCGTCTTGAGGTAGCACTCGTCGAGCGCCTCGACCGCCTCGGCGCGGTCCTCCTCGGCCGCGTCCTCGCCGTCGCTGAGCTCGAGCGAGTCCTGGGCGAACCAGGCGGCCATGGTGCCGGCACCGATGTCGTCGAGGCAGTCGGTGTCCTCGAGGTCCCACTCGTCACCGACCTGCTTGGCCCAGTTGCCGCTGCAGTCGAGGAGGCTCTCGTAGTAGGTGTTCGCGTCGGCACGCTTCCACTCACCGGTGTAGGTCCACGTGTCACCGCTGCGCTCGACGAGGCCGCGCTCCTCGAGGTCGCCGGACCGGTGCTCGTGCAGCAGCTCGTCGACGGCGCAGTCGACGTCGCCGTTGCTGGCCCAGGCCGGCTTCTCGACGCCGGCGGCGATGGCCTTGGCCGCGTCCTTGTCAGCCGCGCTGAGCGGGCCGATGCCGAGGCGGCCGGTGAAGTAGAGGAAGCCACCGACGCCGAGGCCGATCACGAGGACCAGGGCGACGACGGCGGCGATGATGATGCCCGCACGGGACTTGCGGGGCGGCTGCGGGGGGAACCCGCCGGGGAGCGGAGCCGGGGTCGGCGCCCCACTGCGGCGGCAGTGCCGTCGGCGGCTGCGCGGGCGGCGGGCCGGCGGGCTGGCCCTGGGGACGCTCGGCGCGCGGGCTCGTCGGCTCCTCGCGCGGCCAGATCGGCGACTGGTCGTTCATCGGCTGCAACACCCTCGCTCCCACGGGCCGCGGGTGCGGCCCGTGGGAGCATCGTAGGTCGATCGAGCCCCGCTCAAACGCGGAAATCAGACCCCGACGGGTTCCTTGTCGGTGTCGACCACCGGCGGCTCGTCGGCCGGCGGCTCGGGGGTGCGTGCGGCCGAGCCGCGGTCCAGCCTGCTGGGCCACCAGATCTTCCCGCCGAGGTCGAGGTTGAGGGCGGTGACCAGCACCGACCGCACGACCATCGTGTCGAGCAGCACGCCAAGGGCGACCGCCACGCCGAGCTCGGCGAGGAACACCAGCGGCAGCGAGCCGAGGACGAGGAAGGTCGCGGCGAGCACGATGCCCGCGGAGGTGATCACGCCCCCGGTCGAGGACAGCGCCACCAGGGACCCTGCGCGGGTTCCTCGGGTTGCGGTCTCCTCGCGGACCCGGGTCATCAGGAAGATGTTGTAGTCGATGCCCAGGGCGACGAGGAAGACGAAGGCGAACAACGGGAAGCCGGGGTCGGCCCCGGCGAAGCCGAAGACGTACTCGAACAGCAGCGCCGAGATCCCCAGGGCGGCGCCGAAGGACAGCACCACCGTGGCGATCAGCAGCACCGGCGCGAGCACCGCCCTCAGCAGCGCGAGCAGGATGAGGAACACGACCGCGAGCACCAGCGGGATGATGACCAGGTTGTCGCGGTTCGACGCGATCTTGGTGTCGAGGTAGAACGCTGACCCGCCGCCGACGACCGCGTCCGCGCCCTCGACGTCGTGGACCGCGTCCCGGCTGTCCTCGACGATGTCGAAGGCCGCCTGCGAGGAGATGTCCGCGCCGATCGTGGCCTCGAAGTACGAGCGACCGCCGCCCATCGCGACCGCCTCCTCGGGCGTGCCGAGGCCGTCGATGCCGGCGAGTGTGTCCTGCACCGCGTCGACGCGGTCGGTGTTCGCGACCACCTGGATGGTGTTGGAGGCGTCCTGCAGGCCGTGGTCCTCGAGGAGCTTCTGGCCCTTGATGGAGTCGAACTCCTTGGTGTAGGTGTCCTCGGTCGAGAGCCCGCCCGTGTCGAGGCGGAAGAGCCCGAGGCAGGCGACCAGCAGCAGCCCGGTCGTGACGACCCAGACCGTGCGCGGCCGGGGCCGGATAGCAGCGCCGACCTTGGCCCACAGGCCCGACGAGGTGGGCTCGCGGGAGCCGAAGTCCGGTCGCCCGTGCACGCCGGTCGTGTGCTCGATGCCGACCTGGAGCAGCATGAGCAGGCCCAGCACGGCCGGCAGCACACCGACCATCAGCACACCACCGAGGGCGCCGAGCCCGCCGTCCTGGCCGGACAGTGCGCTGCCCGACGCGGCGGCGACCGCGCCGCCGACCAGCATGCCGGCGCCGACCCGGACCCAGCGTGCGTGCTGGCCCTGCTGGGGGCCGAAGATCCAGCGCCCGACGACGACGAGCAGTGCCGGCAGCAGGGTGACCATGACCAGGAAGGTCACCGCGATGCCGATGGCGATGACCGGGCCGAGGCCGGCGGTGGAGTTGAGGTCGGCGAAGACCAGGCACAGCATGCCGACGCAGACGGTCGCCGCACTGGCGAGGATGGCCGGCGCCGCGCGGTGCAGGGCGAAGGCCATCGCCTCGTGCCGGTCCTCGTGGCGACGCAGCTCCTCGCGGTAGCGCGCGACCAGCAGCAGGGCGTAGTCGGTGCCGGCGCCGATCACGAGGATGCTCAGGATCGCCTGGCTCTGCCCGTTGACCGTGAGGTCGGCGTACTTCGCCAGCAGGTAGACCAGGCCGGTCGCGATCAGGTTGGCCGCCACGGCGCAGAAGATCGGCAGCAGCCACAGGAACGCGCTGCGGTAGGTGAGCAGCAGGATCACGACGACCACGGAGAGGGTGGCGAGGATGAGGGTGCTGTCGATGCCCTCGAAGGACTCGGCCGCGTCGGCTGCCTGGCCGCCSYAGCCGGCGAGGTGGACCTCGACGCCGTCGATGCGGGCGATGTCGCGGATCTCCTCGGCCGCGTCGGGGATGGCGTTCCACCCGTCGTCGCCGTAGTTGAGGACGAGGTAGAGGTAGCCGACCTCACGGTCGTCGGAGAGCAGCTGCTGTGGCAGGTTCGCCGCCTGCGCGACGTTGGGCGAGAGCACGTCGGGACGGCCGTCGCCGTCGGCGTCGGTGACGCCGTCGACCTCGGCGGCGATCTCCGCGGCCTGCTCGTCCATCGCGGCCAGGTCGGCGTCGGTGAGTCCGCCGTCGCGGTGGTAGGTGACGAGGGTCGGGATGTCGTTGGGGTCGACCGTCTCGGACAGCTCCTCGAGGACGGTCGTCGACTCCGCGGACTCCGGGAGCCAGGAGGACGCCTCGTTGTTCTGGACGTCGACCAGCTTTGCGTTCAGCGGTGCCAGGGACAGGGCAGCGAACACGACGATCGCTGCCACGATCCACTTGGTGACGGGGCCGGTGAGCCGGCCGGCGATCTGACGGTGCATGCGAAGGACTCTTCCACTGGGTCTTCCCGGGGGCATCGGGGATTTCTCCGGATCCGACCCTGAGATCACCCCGAACTCATCGCCCGGCGGGAACCTTTCTCGTCCCGCCACCCACGAGACACCGGAGGGCCCCGGGACGTGACGTCCCGGGGCCCTCCGGTTGGTGAGGCCTTGCTAGCGCGGCAGGCAGGTCACAGGCCGAGCGACCGGCCGATGATCTCCTTCTGGATCTCGGTCGTGCCGCCGTAGATCGTCTGGATCCGGCTGTCGGCGTAGGCCTTGGCGATGGGGTACTCCATCATGAAGCCGTAGCCACCGTGCATCTGCAGGCCCTGATTGACGACCTTGAGCTGCAGCTCGGTCGTCCACCACTTCGCCATCGAGGCGAGCGAGGTGTCGGCCGTGCCGGCGTTGAGCTGCTCGACGCAGTGGTTGACGAAGGTGCGGGCGATGTAGGCCTCGGTGGCCATCTCGGCCAGCACGAAGCGGGTGTTCTGGAACTTCCCGATCGGCTTGCCGAAAGCCTCGCGCGACTTCACGTAGTCGAGGGTCATGTCGAGGACGTGCTCGATCGCGGCGATCGCCATGGTGGCGATGGAGATCCGCTCCTGCGGCAGGTTCTGCATGAGGTAGATGAAGCCCATGCCCTCCTCGCCGAGGAGGTTCGCCTTCGGGACCACGACGTTGTCGAAGTTCAGCTCGGCGGTGTCCTGCGCCTTGAGGCCGAGCTTGTCGAGGTTGCGGCCGCGGGTGAAGCCCTCCATGCCCTCCTCGACGACGACGAGGCTGAAGCCGTGCGCGCCGGCCTCGGGGTTGGTGCGGGCCACCACGATCACCAGGTCGGACAGGATGCCGTTGGTGATGAAGGTCTTCGAGCCGTTCAGGACGTAGTGGTCGCCCTTGTCGACGGCCGTGGTGCGCAGGCCCTGCAGGTCCGATCCGGCGCCCGGCTCGGTCATCGCGATCGCGGTGACGATGTCGCCGGAGACGCAGCCGGGCAGCCAGCGCGCCTTCTGCTCGTCGTTGCAGAGCTCGTTGAGGTAGGGCACCGTGATGTCGTTGTGCAGCGCGAAGCCGAGGCCGCTCGCACCGACGCGGGTGATCTCCTCGGTCAGGACCATGTTGTAGCGGAAGTCCTTGATGCCGGGGCCGTCGAACTCCTCGGGGACGTCGAAGCCGAGCAGGCCGGCCTGCCCCGCCTTGCGCCACACGTCGCGGTCGACCTGGCCGTCCTTCTCCCACTGCTCGTGGTGCTCGACGACCTCGCGCTCGAGGAAGGCGCGGACGGTCGTGCGGAAGTCCTCGTGCTCGGTCTCGTAGATGCTGGGACGCTCGGGCATCAGCTCACCCACTCCTTGATCTGTGCGATGGTCCCGGCGGGGTCGTCCGACGCCGGGGAGACGGAAAGGTTGGTCACACCGGACTCCCTGAAAGCGGCGATGCGCTCCTTGACGTACGACGCCGGGCCGACCAGGTTGCCCGCCTCGAGCCACTCGAGCGGGACGAGGGCCTCGGCCTCCTTCTTCTTCCCCGAGAGGTAGAGGTCCTGGATCTCCTTCGCCTCCTTCTCGAAGCCGTACTCGCAGGCGAGCTGGTTGTAGAAGTTCTTGTCGCGCGCGCCCATGCCGCCGACGTACAGGGCGTAGAGCGGGCGCATGAAGTCGAGCAGCGCCTTCGTCTCCGGGCCCTCGCCGATGGCGACCATGCCGCCGGCGCACACCTCGAGCGGCGCCAGGTCGGGGGAGCGCTTCGCGGCGCCGCGGGCCAGGGACTCGCCCCACACCTGCTGGGCCTTCTCCGGGTAGTAGAGGAACGGCAGCCAGCCGTCGGCGACCTCCGCGGTCATCGCGACGTTCTTGTCGCCCAGGGCGGCGACCCAGATCGGCAGGTCGGCGCGCTCGGGCTTGTTGAGCAGCTTCAGCGGCTTGCCCAGGCCCAGGCCCTGGCCCTCGGGCAGGGGGACCTGGACGGTCTTGCCCTGGAAGTCCAGCCGCTCGCCGCGCAGCCCGGCGCGGATCACCTGGATGACCTCGCGGGTGCGGGTGAGCGGGCGGTCGTAGGGAATGCCGTGGAAGCCCTCGATCACCTGGGGCCCCGAGGCGCCGAGGCCGAGGACCGCGCGGCCGCCGGAGACGTTGTCGAGGCCGGCCGCGGTCTGCAGCAGGGCGCCCGGGGTGCGCGAGTAGATGTTGAGGATCCCCGCGCCGATCTGCACGGTCTCCGTCTTCGCGGCGAGGTAGCCCATCAGGGTCGGCGCGTCGAAGCCGTACGGCTCGGCGACCCAGATCATGTCGAGGCCGGCCCTCTCGAGCGCGACGACCT
The DNA here is from genome assembly GCF_007829375.1 of Nocardioides sp. J9. NCBI lineage: Bacteria > Bacillati > Actinomycetota > Actinomycetes > Propionibacteriales > Nocardioidaceae > Nocardioides > Nocardioides sp. J9. The sequence continues at coordinate 20,207 of NZ_VLJQ01000001.1, forward strand.
GGTCGGCCGACTCGCGCGGGTTGCCCGCGTAGACGAGCGGCATCGAGAGCTTCATGGATCTCCCTTCCGGCCGGGGGCCGAGGTCGGTGGAGCAGCGGCGGGCCACCCCGCCAGCACAACTGTGACAGTAACACTGTCACGATGCAACGGTCGTGGGATACCGCGGGTACGCCACGACGCGTGTGAGAACCTGCTCATCTATTTCGTCTCAGGAGGATCTGACCGTGACTGACACCCGCTACACCGTCGCCGTCATCGGCGGCACCGGCCCGCAGGGCAAGGGCCTGGGCTACCGCTTCGCCAAGAACGGCCACGACATCGTCCTCGGCTCCCGTGCCGCGGAGAAGGCCGAGGCCGTCGCCGCCGAGGTGACCGAGCGGCTGGCGGGCGTCGCGGGTGCGGGCACCGCCAAGGGCGCGGCCAACGCCGACGCGATCGCTGCTGCCGACGTCGTCCTGCTGGCCGTGCCGTACGACGGCCACGACGAGCTCGTCGCCTCGCTGGCCGGCGACCTCGCGGGCAAGACCGTCATCTCCTGCGTCAACCCGCTGGCCTTCGACAAGCGCGGCGCCCACGGCCGCGTGATCAACGGCGGCGAGGGCTCGGCCGCCGAGCTGGCGCCCGAGGCCACCGTGGTCGGCGCCTTCCACAACGTCGCCGCGCCGCTGCTGTGGGGTGAGGACGAGTTCCTCGACGAGGACGTCATCGTCGTCGGTGACTCCGCCGACGGCAAGCAGGTCGCCATCGACCTGGCCGCCTCGGTCACCGGTCGCCCGGGCGTGGACGGCGGCAAGCTCCGTCTGGCCCGCGTGCTCGAGCCGTTCACCGCGGTGCTCATCTCGATCAACCGCAAGTACAAGACCCACGCCGGCATCCGGGTCACCGGGCTCGGCGAGCACTGAGCCGTCCGGGGAGGGCCCGTCAGCGGGCCTCCCCGGACAGCCGGTCCAGGACCGCGCGCGCCTCGTCCGACGGTGACCACACCGAGTTCGTCGCGTGGTCGACGGTGAACCAGCCGTTGGTGCACGACGCCTGCACCTCCACCCGGTCGCCCCACGCCGTGGCGCCGATGATGCGGGGCAGCGGGGGCGCCACGTCGCAGTCGACGTACCCGGCGTCCTCCTCGGTGTGGGCGTCGATGTCCGTCACCAGCGTCGCGAGGTCCGCGGCGGGGATCGCGGCCCGGCGCCAGTCACCGCTGCCGGGCACGTCCTCGGCGCAGTAGACGGCGACGACCAGGTCCTGCGGCCGCCCGAGGCTCGGTGCCCCGGCGCCGGTCGGGGCGGTGGGGCAGCCGATGGTCGATGCCGCGACGGGTGGCGGCGGGTCCAGCCCCTCGCGCTGCGCGCGCAGCAGGTCGACGAAGCGCTGCCACGGCGCGTCGGCGCCGGACCGGACGACGCCGTTCACGACCACCTCCCGGCAGCCGTAGAGCCCGCCCGAGGCGACCACCGTCGAGCCGTCAGGGTAGGCGAACTGGAGCTGGTAGCCGGGACCGAGGTCCGCGGTGCACACCGCGTCGCGTGGGAGCGGCTCGAGGCCGTTGACGGCCGCCGCCACGTCGTCCACCTGCGTGACGAGCGCGTCCAGCGGCACGTCGGCGGGCACCCCGTCGCCCTGGCACAGGCGCACGCTGGTAGCGCCGTCCGGGACCCGGTCGGGACCGGACGCCGCACGCGCGTCCACCGGCTGCCCGGGGCAGGCCGGCGCCGAGAGGGCGTCCACCGGGGCGGGGGCGGCCACCCGGTCCGGCCGGTCGTCGCCACCGCCGAGCGTGGCGGCACCGACCACCGTGGCCGCCACGGCGACGACCGCCACCGCGCCGCCGGCCACCGCCAGCGTCGTACGACGTCGGCGGCGTGCCGTCCGCCGGGCGGCCCCCGCACGGTCCGGTGCGGCGGGCGGCTCGGGCACCGCGTCCGCCAGGCCGCGGCGCAGCCAGTCCTCGTCGGTCATCGCTGGTCTCCTCCTTCGCGCAGGTGGGGAGAGGTCCGCAGGCTGGCGAGGGCGCGGGAGCACTGGCTCTTGACCGTGCCGACCCCGACCCCGAGGACGGCGGCGGTCTGCTGCTCGGTGAGGTCCTCGAAGTAGCGCAGCACCACGACGGCGCGCTGTCCGCGCGGCAGGTCGCCGAGTGCGGTCACCAGGTCGCGGCGGGCGTCGTGGTCGGCCGATGCGGCCGGCTGCTCGGGCAGCTGCCCGGTCGGACGCTCGCCGCGCCACCTCCGGCGCCACCACGACACGTAGGTCGTGAACAGCACCCGCCGCACGTAGGCCTCGAAGCCGTCGGCGCCGACCCGCTCCCACGCCCGCCACGACTTCGCGAGCGCGGTCTGCACGAGGTCCTCGGCGAGCTGGTGGTCACCGGTCAGCAGCCACGCCGAGCGCCACAGCGCGTCGCCGCGGGCAGCGACGAAGGCGTCGAAGCCGTCCGACCCCGCCAGGCTGTCCGACCCAGCCGGCCGGTCCGGACTGCTCGACGCGTCGTCGGGCGCAGCTCCGCGCGGCATCGCGTCCACCACCGTTCGTCCCATGGGCACCCCTCTCATCCTCCTGAAGGGGGTGGGGGTGCCGAAAGGTTGTCAGGACGCCAGCCCCTCCACCACCTCGGCGCGCGGGAGCTGCACCAGCAGGCTGCCGGGGACCAGCAGCTTGGAACGGCGCAGGCCGGAGCCGATGACCGCGACGTCGATGTCGGCGACGCGGGAGTCGACCAGGAGCCGCCAGCCGGCGGGCAGGCCGAGCGGGGTGATGCCGCCGTACTCCATGCCGGACTCGGCGACCGCCCGCTCCAGGGGGAGGAAGGACGGCTTGCGCACGTCGAGCAGGCGCTTGACGATGTGGTTGACGTCGGCGCGGGTGTCGGCGCGGACCAGGCAGGCGGCCACGCGCTCCTCGCCCTCCCGCTTGCCGGCGACGACGACGCAGTTCGCTCCCGCCGCCATCGGCACGTCGTAGGCCTCGCTCATCGCCGCGGTGTCGGCCAGGTCGGGGTCGATCTCGACCACCGCGACGCCCTCCGCCCCCGGCCAGGCCGCGAGGGCCTCGGCGACGGGGGCGGCGACGAGCTCGGGGTGCTCGGGCGCGGGGAGCGAGTGCAGTCCGGGGAGCTGGGGGAGTGCTAGTGCCACCCGTGCATGCTGCCCGACGGCCGGTCGCCGCGGTCGTCGTGGTCCGCCTCGCCGGCCGGCGCGTCGGGGTTCGGGCCGCCGCCGGTCCAGCTGCCGCGGTGCCAGCTGCCGGGGTGCCAGCCCGCCGCGAAGTCGTGGTGGCCCCAGTGCTCGCGACCCCAGTCGTCGTGGCGCCAGTGCTCGTGGTGCCTGGGGCCGCGCAGCACGGTCGCGACCAGCCCGACGGCGCCGGCGACGAGCCACGGGACGCCCAGCACCCAGCCGTCGTCGGCGAGGTCGACGGTGTCGGTGGTGACCAGCGCCCACACCACGACCAGCCCGACGAACGCGATGCCCATCACCAGGTGGCCGACGTTGACGGGGTGCCAGCCGCTGCGTCGCGGCTCGGTGGCCGCGCGGTCGGTCGCGCCCCGGTCGAGCTCGGTGACGTCGTGCTCGTGGGTGCTCATGCTGCTTCCTCCTCGGTGAGGACCTCGATCTGGCCGACGAACATCTCGGCCTCGATCGTGAGGGTGGGGTCGGTGACGTCGCCGTACGTCGCCTGGTCGGAGCTCTCGGACTTGTCGCCGAAGAGGACGATCTCGCCGACCGCGATGTCGGCATCCACCTCGACCCGCAGGCCCGCGTCGGGCACGACCACCCGCAGGTGTCCGACGCGGGTGTCGACGATGAGCGTCTCGCCGTCGAGCTTCGCCAGCTCGTCGGCGGGCAGCTCGGTGAGGTCGATGACCATGTCGCCGATGCCGAGGTCGTGGCTGAGCTCGACCTCCGCCGCCGTGTCCGGCGTGTGCCGGACCTCGCCGATGCTCGCGTTGCCGATCGCGGAGCCGAAAGCGGTGACGGCGGCCGCGACCAGGCCGATGAGGATCAGCCCACCAGCGCGGCCGTAGAACGCGCCCACCAGCAACATCAGGCCGACCAGGCCGAGAACGGTGGCGGGGTACGCCGAGCCGGGCACGTCCATGCCGGCGAGGTCCATCGTCCCGACGACGCCGAGACCGAGCAGGACAAGGGCGAGCGTGAACGGGAAGAGCAGGGGGCCGCGCCGGCGCGGGTCCGCCGGCGGCCGCGGGGGCTGCGGCGGCACCGGCGGGACGACCGGGCGGTAGTTCTCGTAGGTCGGACCGTGGGGCGCGCCGGCACCGGGAGCCCCCGGCCCCGCGGCACCGGGACCGGCCGGGACGTCGCCGCCGGAGCCGAACCGGTTCTCCCTGGCCTGCTTGCTGCCGACGACCACGAGGAGGACCAGGCCGACGAGCATCAGCGGCCACGGGAAGTCCATCCCGCCGACCGAGTCACCGACCACCGACGCGAGGGCGAGCACGCCCGCGATGATCAGCGCCGCGGTGCGCACGCCGTCGTCGGTGCGGACCACGGTCTCGCCGGTCTCGTCCTCGGGCACCAGGACCCACGCGACGCCGTACAGGATGAGGCCGCCGCCGCCGAAGAACGTGAGCACGACGAAGGCCACCCGCACGAGCAACGGGTCGATGTCGAGGTGGCGGGCGACGCCGGCCGCGACGCCGGCGACCTTGCGGTCGGTGCGGCTGCGGCGCAGGCGAGCCAGGTCGCGGACCTCCTCGCGGGTCACACGGGGACCGGCGGCAGGCTCGGGACCGGGCTGGCCGGGATCGCCGGGCTGGCCCGGCTGGCCGGTGTCGGTGTCGTGCGGTGCGTTCATGGCTCCAAGCCTGCTGTGCGGATCGGTCCGGGACCATCGGGGACGACCCTGATCCTGCCGCACCCGTCGGAGGTGCGGATCAGGGTCGGGTCAGGGTCGTTCCCCCTGCTCGCACACGGCGCGCTGTGTGACGATGGAGGCACCATGACGAGCACTGCGTCCTCCGCCACCACGGGCCCCGCCGCGCCCGCGGCTGCCCCGGCTGCCCCGGCAGGCCGGGAGGTCCGCCGCGCCTGGCGCGACCTGCGCGACCCGGTCCTCGGTGGCGTCGCCGCCGGCCTGGCCGCGCACCTGGCGGTGCCGGTGATGTGGGTCCGGGTGGCGTTCGTGGTGGCCACCTTCGCCGGCGGCATGGGCGTGCCCGTGTACGCCGCCCTGTGGGCGCTGCTGCCCGCCGGACCGCCGCCGGAGGTGCTCGCCCCCGGGCTGGAGAGCGCCAGCCGCGACGGTCGCCGGCCGGGCCGCACCCGCCGGCTGGCGGACGTCGGCCCGGTCGTCGCGCTGTCCGCGCTCGGCGTGGGGGTCGTCTTCGCGACCGGCGCCGTCCTCGGCACCGGCTGGTGGATCTGGCCGCTGGCCATCGCCATCGCCGGCATCGCCCTGCTGTGGCGCCAGGCCGACGAGGCCCAGCGCGAGCGGTGGCTGGACGCGACCGGCAAGGTCGACCCGGTCCGGGTCGTCGTCGGTGGCGGCGGCTGGGCGGCCTGGGGCCGGATCGCGGCGGGCGTCGGCCTGGTCGTCGTCGCGCTGCTGTGGTTCGTGCTGCGCGACGGGTCGGTGACCGCCGCCCGCGACGCCACCCTCGCCGTCGTGCTGGCCGTCGGTGGCATCGCGATCGTGGTGGCCCCCTTCGTCTACCGGTTGATGACCGAGCTCAGCGCCGAGCGGGAGGAGCGCGTGCGCACCCAGGAGCGCGCCGACGTCGCGGCGCACCTGCACGACTCGGTGCTCCAGACGCTCGCGCTGATCCAGAAGAACCCCGCCGACGCCGCGCGCCTCGCCCGCGCCCAGGAGCGGGACCTGCGGGCGTGGCTCTACTCCGGGGAGTCGATGGACGAGGCGACCGTCGCCAGCGCGCTGCGCTCCGCCGCCGCCGAGATCGAGGACGCCTACGGCATCACCGTCGACGTCGTCGCCGTCGGCGACTGCGACCACGACGAGCACACCCGGCCGATCGTGATGGCCGCCCGGGAGGCGACCACCAACGCCGCCAAGCACGCCGGCGTCCCGCGCGTCGACGTCTACGCCGAGATCACGCCGGGCGGGATCGACGTGTTCGTCCGCGACCGCGGCGCCGGCTTCGACCCGTCGACCACCCCCGAGGACCGGCTGGGCGTGCGACGCAGCATCATCGACCGCATGGAACGACACGGCGGCCGGGCCGAGGTCCGCTCCGCCCCCGGCGAGGGCACCGAGGTGCGGCTGCACCTGGACCACGCCGAGCACGACCGCAAGGTGAAGGAGAAGGATGAGTGAGCCGGTGCGCGTGGTCGTCGTCGACGACCACGCCATGTTCCGCCGCGGGGTGAGCGCCGAGCTGGCCGCCACCGGCGCGGGTCGCGTGGAGGTCGTGGCCGAGGCCGCCGACGTCGACGAGGCGGTGGCCGCGGTGACGCAGCACCGGCCCGCCGTCGTACTCCTGGACGTGCACCTGCCGGGCGGCGGTGGGGTCGAGGTGATCCGCCGCGTCAACGACCCGGACGTGCGCTTCCTCGCGCTCTCGGTCTCCGACGCTGCCGAGGACGTCATCGGCACCATCCGTGGCGGGGCGCGCGGCTACGTCACCAAGACCATCACCGGCCCCGAGCTCGTCGACGCGATCGGGCGTGTGGCCGATGGCGACGCGGTGTTCTCGCCGCGGCTCGCCGGCTTCGTGCTCGACGCCTTCGCCGGCGCCGGGCTCTCGGCCGACCTCGCCAGCGTGGACGAGGACCTCGACCGGCTGACCGAGCGCGAGCGCGAGGTGATGCGGCTGATCGCCCGCGGCTACTCCTACAAGGAGGTCGCCAAGGAGCTGTTCATCTCGATCAAGACCGTCGAGACCCACATGTCCTCGGTCCTGCGCAAGCTGCAGCTGTCCTCGCGCCACGAGCTGACCCGCTGGGCCTCGGACCGACGCCTCCTGTGAGGCGCGCGGCCGGGCGGCGGGCGGGCGCGCTCGTCGCGGCGCTGGTGGCGGTCGCGACGCTGGCTGCCGGGTGCGCCGACGACGACGTCGACGACGTCCCGGGCGGGGGCGCGTCGTCGGGTACGCCGTCGAGCGGGTCGGCGGACGACCCGACCCCGGTGTCCCCGGGCTCATCGGGCCCGTCGACCGGCGAGCCGGCCGACGAGCCGTCGTACTCCGACTGGGAGCTCGGCGTGCACGTCCTGCCGCGCACCCCGGACGGCTTCGGCGAGATCCGGCCGACGCCGAAGGAGCTGCGGGTGCGCCGGTTCCCGACGACCGACCTGCTGCCGCCCCCGGCCGACGGCCGCTTCCGCTCGACGATCGGGCCGGTCACCGACGAGGTCCGGCAGCGGATGGGGGACACCTGGTCGCCGTCGTGCCCGGTCGGCCTCGCCGACCTCGCCTACGTCACCGTGTCCTTCCGCGGCTTCGACGGCCTGCCGCACACCGGCGAGCTCGTTCTCGCCGCCAGCGAGGCGCAGGCCGTGGTGTCGGTGTTCCGCACGCTCTTCGAGGCCGACTTCCCGATCGAGGAGATGCGGCTGCCGACCACCGCGGACCTCGAGGCCCCGCCGACCGGCGACGGCAACAACACCGCCGCCCTGGTCTGCCGCGCCACCCGCGGCGCGACCTCGTGGTCGGCGCACGCCTACGGCCTCGCGATCGACGTGAACCCGTTCCTGAACCCCTACAGCAAGGGCGACCTCGTGCTGCCCGAGCGGGCCTCGGCGTACCTCGACCGCACCCGCACCCAGCCGGGCATCATCCACGACGGCGACCTCGTCGTGCGCGAGTTCGCGCGGATCGGCTGGTCGTGGGGCGGCGCGTGGAGCTCGCTCAAGGACTACCAGCACTTCACCGCGACCGGTCGCTGATCTGCGCCGTCGCAGGCAATAGAGTTCGGCCATGGACACCCTGCGCCTGATCCTCCTCATCGCCCACATCCTCGGCTTCGCCGCCCTCATCGGCGGGCTGCTGGCGCAGGCCGGACCGGGTGACAAGAAGGTCACCGGCGTCATGCGCGACGGCGTCGGCACGGCGTTCCTCGCCGGCCTCCTCCTCGTCGGTGTGCTCGAGGGCATGGACGACGTCGAGGTCAACCACGCCAAGATCGCGGTGAAGCTGGTCATCGGCCTCGTGCTGCTCGTCCTGGTGATGGCGAACCTGCGCAAGGAGAAGATCCCGAACGGCCTGTGGGCCGGCCTGCTGGTCCTCTCCGTCGCCGAGGTCTGCATCGCCGTCGCCTGGTCGTCCGTCCACGCCTGAGCGAGGAACCCGCTGCCGGCGTACGGCGGCCGTGTCCCGCGGGCGTCGTCGTCGGCCCCGCGCGGTCCTCATCGGCTGGGCGGGGTCGCGGTCGCGCCGCGCGCTGCAACACGTGGTTCGTGGATCTGGGCGCCAGTCGGCTGTTGCAACACGTCGTCTGCGGTGGTGGGCGGCAGCTGCCTGCTGCAACACGTCATTCACGGCTGTACGCGCCGCCCCACGACTGTCCCAGCCCGTTCCGGCGCGGGATTCGCGCGGTCTCGGGGCTGGAAGAGCCGCGGACCACGTGTTACATGACCGCCGGCGGACGCGCCCGAGCCCGGCCGGGCACACCGGCCGGACCGTCACACCTCAGGCCGCCCAGCGCTCCCAGCCCAGCAGCCGGTACGCCGGTCGCCGGACCTGCGGCCGCGGCCGGGCACCGCGGGGACGGAACTGGGCGAGGTCGGCCACGTCCGTGCCGAAGAGCTCGCAGGTGCGCAAGAACTCGCGGCGCAGGCGCTCGCGCGCACGCTCCACGCCGGCGCCCCACACGTCGGCCCAGGTCACCCGGCACACGCCGAGCTTGAAGCCGCTCACGAAGTCCTGCCGCCCCTTCTCCGCCCAGAGCACGTCCGTGGGTGGCTGCTGGGCGAATCCACCGTCGGCCGGGCTCAGGAACTTCACCTTGCCGTCGAACTCGAACACCTGTCGGCCGAGTCGGAGGTCGCACCACGCGGTCCGACCGTCGGCGGTCAGCCCGAACTGGACCTCGGGCACGCCGAACCCGAGGCTCGCCACGAGGTCGCGCATGAGGGTCTCGCCGACCGAGTCGGCACCGGGCGAGGCGGAGGCGATCACGTCACGCACGACGGTGGACTGTGGCCAGCAGTACATCTGCGCTGCCACCGTGCAGAGCTGCTCACGGCTGACACCCACGCGCATCGCCGAGTCAGCCGCCACCAGACCCTGGAGGTAGCCGTGCTCGCGCGTGATGTCCACGGCCGTCCGGGCCAGGCCCAGGACACCGACCCCGTGGACGAGCTGGAGCTGCTCGGGCGGGTACGGCGCGAGGTGCTGCGCGATGCCAGCACGTCTGTGCGTGCCCACGATGCCGGGACGAGTGAGGTGGGTGAGGGGGCCCGGCTCACGCAGGACCTCGAGCCCGAGCACGTACGCGGCCGAGTGGTGGCTGAAGACGTGGGCGTCGCGCACCCGGAGGCTGGCGGCGCGGTCGGCGAGCATCCGCTGCTCGGCGTGGCTGGTGAGGCTCGCGACGTACGGAGCCTCCGCGTAGACCCCGCGTCGCACCAGCGCCCACCGCCCGCTCCTCACCAGGCGGTCGACCTGGTCGGCAGTCATTCCTGCCGCGAGCGCCTGCGGCCGTGTGACCAGGCCCCACTGCGCGCTCATCGCGGCCTGGACCCGAGCGTTCATGACGTTCATGGCCCCACGGTGGTCGCGACGTCCGCTGCTCGGGAACCGGCGCGATGGCACCTGTGGACAGCCGTCTCGGTGACGTCGGGTGTGGAGGGGGCTCGGCCGCTCACGGGAATGTTGAGGTCAGGCGGGCGCGGGCGCGGGCGCGGGCGCGTGGGTCGGTCGCCGCTGTAACACGCTGATCGCAGCTGTGGGCGACCCGCCACGTCTGTTCCAGCCCCACCCAGCAGCCCTTTCGCGCGGTCTCGCGGCTGGTMCGTCGGCAGACGACGTGTGACAGCCGCGACCGGCCCCGAACAACCGCCAACAACGTGTTACAGCGCGGCCGCCTCCGCACCACAGAGCCCGCAGGTCCCGCCACCCCCGTCGTCGGACCCGGGCCGTAGGCTGGCGGGAGCATGATCGACGCAGCCAGCACGCCGCCCGCCCTCACCGCAGAGGCGCTCCTCGAGGGCCTCAACGACCCCCAGCGGGAGGCCGTCCAGCACGAGGGCACGCCGCTGCTCGTGGTGGCCGGCGCCGGTTCGGGCAAGACCCGGGTGCTGACCCGTCGCATCGCCTGGCTGATCGCGGTGCGCAAGGCGCACCCCGGCTCGATCCTCGCCATCACCTTCACCAACAAGGCCGCGGCCGAGATGAAGGAGCGGGTCAGCGAGCTGGTCGGCAACCGCGCCCGGATCATGTGGGTGAGCACCTTCCACTCGGCGTGCGTTCGGATCCTGCGCAAGGAGGTCGAGCACCTCGGCTACGAGCGGGTGAAGTCGAACTTCTCGATCTACGACGCGCAGGACCAGAAGCGGCTGATCACCCTGGTCTGCAACGACCTCGACCTCGACCCGCGCAAGTTCCAGCCCGGCCCGGTGCTGCACTGGATCAGCAACCACAAGAACGAGCTGCGCGACCCCGACGAGGTCGCCGCCGAGGCGACCAACGTCAGCGACGAGACCTACGCGATGGCCTACAAGGCCTACCAGCGGCGGCTGCGTGAGGCGAACGCCTTCGACTTCGACGACCTGATCATGGAGACGGTCCGGCTCTTCCAGCTCAAGCCGGAGATCCGTGAGACCTACCGGCGCCGGTTCCGGCACATCCTCGTCGACGAGTACCAGGACACCAACCACGCCCAGTACGCCCTCATCCACCAGCTGTGCGGCCAGGACCTCGAGGAGCACGACCCGACCACCCTCGACGGGCAGCCGGCCCACCGGGTGCCGCCGGCGGAGCTGATGGTCGTCGGTGACGCCGACCAGTCGATCTACGCGTTCCGCGGCGCCGACATCCGCAACATCATGGACTTCGAGCAGGACTTCCCCGACGCCCGGACCGTCCTGCTGGAGCAGAACTACCGCTCCACCCAGACCATCCTCACCGCCGCCAACGCGGTCATCGAGCGCAACGCGAGCCGCAAGCCCAAGCGGCTGTGGTCCGACGCCGGGGACGGGGAGAAGATCGTCGGGTACGTCGCTGACGACGAGCACGACGAGGCCCGCTTCGTCTCCGGCGAGATCGACAAGCTCACCGACGAGGGCGGGCTGAAGCCCTCCGACGTGGCGGTCTTCTACCGCACCAACGCCCAGTCCCGGGTGTTCGAGGAGATCTTCATCCGCACCGGCATGCCGTACAAGGTCGTCGGCGGGGTGCGCTTCTACGAGCGGCGCGAGGTCCGCGACGCGCTGGCCTACCTGCGGATGCTGGTCAACCCCGACGACCAGGTCTCACTGCGCCGCATCCTCAACACCCCCAAGCGCGGCATCGGCGAGCGTGCCGTCCTCGCCGTCACCACCTTCGCCGACCGCGAGCGGATCACCTTCTGGGAGGCGCTGCAGCGATCTGGCGAGGCGCCCGGCCTGGCCACCCGCAGCCAGAGCAACATCGCCGGCTTCGTCGCGATGGTGACCGAGCTGCAGCAGATGGTCGCCGCGGGGGAGCGCCCCGACGTCATCCTCGAGACCGTGCTCGACCGCTCCGGCTACCTCGCCAGCCTCGAGGACTCCGACGACCCGCAGGACGCCACCCGCATCGAGAACCTCGCCGAGCTGGTCGCCGTGGCGCGCGAGTTCGCCGAGGACCCCGTCGCCGGCCCGTCGGCCGACCCCGCCGACGTCGACGCCGGCACCGTCGAGCCGGGGCTCGCCGACTTCCTCGAGCGGGTCGCCCTCGTCGCCGACTCCGACCAGATCCCCGACGCCCCGGACCCCGACGACCCCGACGCCCCCGAGGACACCGGCGTGGTCACCCTGATGACCCTGCACACCGCCAAGGGCCTGGAGTTCCCGGTCGTCTTCCTCACCGGCATGGAGGACGGCGTCTTCCCGCACTCGCGCGCCCTCGGCGACAAGACCGAGCTGGAGGAGGAGCGCCGGCTCGCCTACGTCGGCATCACCCGCGCCCGCCAGCGCCTCTACGTCTCCCGCGCCATGGTCCGCTCCGCGTGGGGAGCGCCGTCGATGAACCCCGGCTCCCGCTTCCTCGCCGAGCTGCCGGTCGACCTCGTCGACTGGCGCCGCACCGAGGCGGACCAGACCCGCTGGTCGCGCCCCAGCTACGGCGGCGACCGGTACGGCGACGGCGGGTCGTCGTACGGCGGGTCGTCGGGCGGGGGCAACCGGCTGGGCGCACCGACCGCTGCCGGCCGCCGCAACTTCAGCTCCGCCGCGGCCCGTGCCGACGCAGCCGCGAAGTCCAAGCCGTCGCGCCCGATCCCCGTGCTCGCGCCCGGCGACAAGGTCACCCACGACTCCTTCGGCCTCGGCACCGTCGTGTCCGTCGAGGGCCAGGGCGACAAGTCCGTCGCGTCCATCGACTTCGGCTCCGACGGCGTCAAGCGGCTCCTGCTGCGCTACGCGCCGGTGGAGAAGCTGTAAGGCCTGCTCGGCGCGACAGCTTCGTCGGTCGGGTGGAGAAATTCGCCGGTCGACCGGCGAAACTGTTGCTTGACCGACGAAGCTTCGTCGGTCAAGCGCGAGTTTCGTCGGTCAGGTTCGGGGCGCAGGTCGGTCCGGCGGGCGCGTGGGGTTTCACCACCTAGGTGGTGAAACTCAGGCACTGGGCACACGAAACTACGGCCTGGCACACGAATTCAGGCCCTCGAACAGGGGGTTTCACCACCTAGGTGGTGAATCCCCACTCCGCCGCCGCAGCGAGAGCGTCAGGGCGTCACGCCGTGCTGGCGCAGCGCGGCGTCGGGGTCGACCGGGTCGCCGCCGCCGGGGCGGACCTCGAGGTGGAGGTGCGGGCCGGTGACGTGGCCGGTGCTGCCGACGTAGCCGATGAGCTCGCCGGCGCGGACGGTGTCGCCGACGGACGCGGCGATCGAGGACTGGTGGCAGTACCAGATCTCGGTGCCGTCCTCGAGGGTGAGGACGGTCTTGTTGCCGTAGGCGCCGTCGAAGCCGGTCGAGGTGACCACGGCGTTGGTGACGGCGTAGAGCGGGGTACCGCTGGGGGCGGCGAAGTCGAGGCCGGTGTGGTAGCTCGACCAGAGGCCGTACTCGCCGTAGGTAGCCGCTGAGCGGCAGCACCCAGCGGTTGAGGGCGATCTCGGCGGCTTCCTTCTCGGCGGCCTTCGCGAGGTCACCCAGGGCGGTGTTGCGCTCCTCGGCGTGGCGCTCGGCCTCGGCGACGAGGTCGGTGCCGGTCGCCTGGGCGAGGGCGTCACGGTCGGAGTCGCGGCTGACGGTGTCGACGCGCTCGGTGATCGAGCCGGTGCCGAAGGAGCCGGTCATCGCGTTCGCGGCGGTGACCCGGTGGCCGCCGGCGGCCAGCTGCGGGTCGGCAGATACGACGGCGCCGCCGACTGCGACCGCGAGGGTCGCGACGCCGACGGCGACGGGGAGGCTGGGCAGTCCCTTGAAGAGGGGGCCGCGGCTCCCGGAGTGCCTGGTCGCGCGGCGCTTGCCGGGCGAGCCGACCGCGCGGAGCTGGGTCGAGGAGTCGGTCAGCAGCGGGATGTCGCGCAGTGCCGGCAGCTCGACGGTCGGGGTCTTCTCGAGCCCGCGGAGCGTGATCGGCGCAGCGGTCGGTACGACGGGCGCGGGCTCCGGCTCCGCAGGCGTCTCGACGTGGGCGGCGGCAACCAGGGCGGGCTCGACAGCGGGGGCCGGAGTGGGCGTGGCGCGGGTCACAGGGCTGGCCGGGGCCGGGGTGGGCACCTGCGCTGCAGCGACGGGGGCCTCCGGCGCGGGCGTGGGGTCCACCGGTCGGGCCACGCGCTTGCCGACGTAGGTCGACGGCGTCGCCGACTCGTCGACCGGGCGCCGGGCAGCTCGTTTCCCGACGTACGGGGAGGCTGCCGTGGGCTGCGGCGCGCGGTTGTCCGCTCGGTGGCTACCCATCAAGCTGCTGACTCCTTGGGGGGACGTTGTGCAGGCCGGTTTCGGCCCGCATCCTCGTCCGAGGCCCCGAGTGGCTCCGACACGACGTGGCTGTCGGGTGACAGCCGGGCGAAACATGCGCGACCGACCTTAACCGATGCCGGGACCGCCCCGAAATCCTCTGTTCGGACCTGTGGACGACTTTTTCGGGGCCGTGAGCAGGGCCGGGCGGGCGCCCGGCCGCCGGCGTGGTGGCGGACCTGGCGGCTGACCTGCAGGTGTCCGTCCGGTGGCGCGGAGGCGGCCCGCGGGCGGCTGCCGCACGCGCCCGGGCGTGTCGGGTGAGCCGCGTCACGTCGACGCTCCCGGTCTCGTCCTACTCGTGGGTCAGGACTAGTGTGCCGGGGGGTGCGGCAGGCTGCGCACCGACCTCTGACCCAGATGTGAGGACGTAAATCAGTGGACCTGATGGAGTACCAAGCGAAGGAGCTCTTCGCGAAGCACGGTGTGGCCACTACCATCGGCGTGGTCGTCGAGACCGCCGAGGAGGCGAAGGCCGCCGCTGAGCAGCTCGGTGGCGTCACCGTCATCAAGGCGCAGGTCAAGGCCGGTGGCCGCGGCAAGGCGGGCGGTGTCAAGATCGCCAAGACGCCGGACGAGGCCTTCCAGTACGCCACGGACATCCTGAACCTGACGATCAAGGACCTCCCGGTCAACCGGGTCCTCGTCACCCCGGCGACCCCGCCGGAGGAGGAGTACTACTTCTCCTTCCTGCTGGACCGGTCGAACCGCCAGTACCTCTGCATCGCGTCCGTCGAGGGTGGTGTCGAGATCGAGGAGGTCGCGAAGACCAACCCCGACGCCGTCAAGAAGATCGCGATCGACCCGGGCAAGGGCGTCGACGCCGCCAAGGCGCGCGAGATCGCGACCGAGGCCGGCTTCCCGGAGGCTGTCTTCGAGCAGGCCGTGACGATGATCGAGAAGCTCTACACGGTCTTCGTGGAGGAGGACGCGACCCTCGTCGAGGTCAACCCGCTCGCCCGGCTCGCCGGTGACAAGCTGGAGGCCCTCGACGGCAAGGTCTCGCTCGACGAGAACGCCTCCGAGGTGCGCCACCCCGACCACGAGGCCTTCGAGATCCGCGAGGAGGCCGACCCGCTCGAGGCGAAGGCCAAGGACCTCGGCCTGAACTACGTCAAGCTCGACGGCCAGGTCGGCATCATCGGCAACGGCGCGGGCCTGGTCATGTCGACCCTCGACGTCGTCGCGTACGCCGGCGAGAAGCACGGCGGCGTGAAGCCGGCGAACTTCCTCGACATCGGTGGCGGCGCCAACGCGCAGGTGATGGCCAACGGCCTCGACGTCATCCTCAACGACGAGCAGGTCAAGTCCGTCTTCGTGAACGTCTTCGGCGGCATCACCGCCTGTGACGAGGTCGCCAACGGCATCAAGGGCGCCCTCGAGCTGCTCGGCGACAAGGCCACCAAGCCGCTCGTCGTCCGCCTCGACGGCAACGCCGTCGACAAGGGCCGCGCGATCCTCGACGAGCTGAACCACCCGCTCGTCACGCAGGTCGACACCATGGACGGCGCGGCCGACAAGGCCGCCGAGCTGGCGAACAACGCCTGAGGCCGGGGGAGAAGAACAGATGAGCATCTACCTCAACAAGGACAGCAAGATCATCGTCCAGGGCATCACCGGCGGCATGGGTGCCAAGCACACCGCCCTGATGCTCGACTCCGGCGCCACCATCGTCGGCGGCGTGAACGCCCGCAAGGCCGGCACCACGGTGACCCACAAGGACCACGACGGCAACGACGTCGAGCTCCCCGTGTTCGGCACCGTCGCGGAGGCCATGAAGGAGACCGGCGCCAACGTGTCGGTCCTCTTCGTCCCGCCGGCGTTCACCAAGGACGCAGCGATCGAGGCCATCGACGCCGAGATGCCGCTGATCGTGGTCATCACCGAGGGCGTCCCGGTCCAGGACACCGCCGAGGTGTGGTCCTACCTGCAGGGCAAGAAGACCCGCATGATCGGCCCGAACTGCCCCGGCATCATCACGCCGGGGGAGTCGCTCGCCGGCATCACCCCGCACACCATCGCGGGCAAGGGCCCGGTCGGCCTCGTCTCGAAGTCGGGCACGCTGACCTACCAGATGATGTTCGAGCTGCGTGACTTCGGCTTCTCGACCGCCATCGGCATCGGCGGGGACCCGATCGTCGGCACCACGCACATCGACGCGCTCCAGGCCTTCGAGGAGGACCCGGAGACCAAGGTGATCGTGATGATCGGCGAGATCGGCGGCGACGCCGAGGAGCGGGCCGCGGACTACATCAAGGCCAACATCACCAAGCCGGTCGTCGGGTACGTCGCCGGCTTCACCGCCCCCGAGGGCAAGACCATGGGCCACGCCGGCGCCATCGTGTCGGGCTCCGCGGGCACGGCCCAGGCCAAGAAGGACGCCCTCGAGGCCGTCGGCGTCAAGGTCGGCAAGACGCCGTCCGAGACCGCGGCGCTCGCCCGGGAGATCCTCGAGTCGCTCTGACTCACCTGCTGAACGGCCGAAGGCCCGCCACCCCCACGGTGGCGGGCCTTCGTCATGCCCGGGGACCGGTTCCCGGTCGCGTGGCGGGGCTCAGCCCAGCCGGTCGACCGCCTTCGGCAGCATCTGGTTCACCGGGGTGCCGCCGTCCTCCTCGAGGAAGTTGTAGTCCAGGCCGACGATGATCGAGGTGACCATCGTGAGCCGGTCGCCCTCCACGGCCAGGCCCGTCTCCATGATGTAGGCCGACTCGCCCTCGTCGATCCCCTCCGGCACCGGGCCGAAGTGGGCGTCGATGATCTGCGCCGCGTCCCCGGTGGCCACGTCGCGGCTGGTGAGGGTCCGGAAGTCGGTGATCGCCTCCGGACGGTCGGTGCACTCGCTGACCAGCGCCGCGACCTCGTCGTACGCCGCACGGGCGGCTGCCGCGTCGTCGTACCGGCCGACGAGCTGGGTCAGGTGGTCCTCGTCCACCTCGACGTCGTCCTCGGTGTTGCGCAGCTCGAAGTCCGCGCGGACGACCTCGGTGGCGCCGGTGCCGCTGAGCCCCTCGGCGAGGCACGGGTGGGCGAGGTCGCCGTTGCCGTCCAGGTCCTCGTCGCCGGTGGCGGTGCGGAACCAGTCCGCGCCCTCGTTGTAGACGGTGTCGTCGTCGGTGAGCAGCACGTCCTCGGTGAGTGCGTCGGCCGCGGCCGGCGTGCTGGTCGTGCCGGCCTGGTCGGCGGGGGTGGCGGGCGCGCGGTCGTCGGCGGCGGACGGGTCGCTGCCGCAGGCGCCGAGCAGGGTGGCCGCCGCGACGGCGGCGGCGAGGGTGAGCCGGTGCTGTCGCATGGCGGTCTCCTTCGTTCGGTGGTGGTCGGTGGTGGTGCGTCGAGATGAAGACGCTGGGAGGAGCCGCCCGGTTGCAACGATCTCCCCGAAATCTCGGGAGATCTGGCTCCGGCCGCCCCGGGGCGGCGGAGACGCAGCACGGGCCGCCACCTGGTCGGTGGCGGCCCGTGTGCGGGTGGGGTCGTGGTCGTCGGGCGTCAGCAGCCGGCGGCGCGGAAGGCGCAGAGGCCGTCGACCACGTCGGAGGCGTCGGTGAGGACCTGCTCGATGACCTCGGTCTCCCGGCCCTGCGGGTTCCCGCCGTGGCCGGCGCGGGCCTCGACGAGGACGGCGGTGCCGGTGCGGACCACGACGATGGTCTCGCCGAAGGTCGACGGTGACCCGTCCAGCTCGTCCCAGCCGAGCACCGCGAACGAGCCGTCGCCGGCGCCGAGGTCCTCGACCTTCCAGTTCGGCGTGTAGCCGTCCTCGCGGACCTCCTCCACCGGGCACCCGGAGTAGAGGTCGCGCAGCGCCGTGGTCATCGCCGTGGCCTCGGCGACCGTCGCGTAGACGGTCAGCTGCCGGGTCCGGTAGTCCTCGACGTCCTCCCACCGTGCGGTCAGCCGGTCGGCGTGGTCGAGGTCCGGCTGGTCGGTCCCGCAGGCCGAGAACGCCAGCGGGTCGAGGCCGCGCTCCGGGCCGGTGAGGCCGTTGCCGGACTCCGCGGTCCCGGGCTCCGGCCAGCCGGAGGCGAGCGGGTAGCCGTCGGGGATCCGGACGTCGCCTGCGGCCTGGCCGTCGCCGTCCTGCCCGTCGCCGTCCTGCCCGTCGCCCTCCGCACCGTCGGTCTGGCCGGGGTCGGCCTGGGCGGTGGCCAGCAGCGAGGCGGCGGGCGGGATCATCTGGTTGACCGGCGTGCCGCCCTCCTCGGGCAGGAAGTTGTAGTCCTGTCCGACGATGCGGGAGTCGAGGACGGCGATCCGGTCGCCGACCCGGACCAGGCCGGTCTCGGCGAGGTAGGCCTCGTCGAGCTCCGCGTCGGGCACGGGGCCGTACTGGGAGTCGAGGATGACCGCCTCGCTGTCGCCGCCGAGGCCGGTGTCGGCGTCGTAGGCCTGGTTGTAGCGGTACTCCGGCGTGCCGGCCGCCGTCGCGGCCTCGGTGCAGTCACGGATCCACTCCGCGATGGTGTCGTAGGCGGCCGATGCGGTGGCCACGTCGGGGAACTGCGCGATCGCCTCGCGGAACCGGTCGCCGGTGACCTCGGGCGGGGTCTCGCCCTCCTCGAGCTGCGCGTTGCGGAGCTCGAAGTCGCGCTGGACCACGGCCGTCGCGCCGAGGTCGGTGAGGCTCTCCCGGGCGCACATCTGGAAGGGGTCGTCGCCGTCGCCGACGAAGGTGTCGGTCGCGAACCAGTCGGCGCCGTCGTTGTAGACGGTCTCGGCGTCGCTGAGCAGGTTCGCCTCGCTGATCACGGACGAACCGCCGTCGGGGTCACCGGCGACGTGGTCGCCGTTGCGGTCGGCGTCGCCGCCGATGACGGCGAACACGGGGACGCTGACGGCTGCGGCGGCGAGGGCGGCACCGCCCGCCACGAGGGCGGTACGACGGCGTCGGATCTGGTCGCCGCGGCGCCGTACGTCGGCTGCGGAGAGCGGCATGTCTCCTCCAGGGTTCGCGGCGCCGAAGCCGGCGCCGAAGCGGGCCAGCTCGTCGATGGGGTCGTGCTGCTCAGGCATGGGACACCCCTCCTCCGGCGAGCCCGGCGTCGTCGGCGAGCAGCTCCGCGAGGGCTGCCCGGCCGCGGCTGAGCCGGGCCTTGATGGTTCCTTCGGGAACGCCGACCTCGGCAGCGACCTGCTGCACCGGGAGGTCGGCGATGTGGTGGAGGACCAGCGCCTGGCGCTGGGCCTCGGGCAGCTGGCGCAGGGCCGCGACGAGCGCGACGTGCGACTCGTCCACGGCGGCCACGGTGCCAGCACCCTGCAGGGCCCGGTCGGGGGAGCGCTCGCCGCGCTTGCGGCGGCGCCAGCGAGGCGGTAGGCGGTGGTGCGTACCCATGCTTCGGGGNGGGCCCGGTCGGGGGAGCGCTCGCCGCGCTTGCGGCGCTGACCGCGAGGCGGTAGGCGGTGGTGCGTACCCATGCTTCGGGGTACTCGGCCCGGTCGAGCTTGCGACGGTGTGCCCAGGCGCGGGCGAACGCCTCCTGGGTGCACTCGGTGGCCTCCTCGAGGTCACCGATCATCGCGTAGACCTGGCCGGTCACCCTGCGGAACGACGCGGTGTAGAACTCGTCGAATTCGCTGGCCTCCACGTCGACCCTCCTCTCGGACCGTCCTGCGCGGCCCCGTCGGCGGGGGCTGTCAGGGGGTATACGCCCGCTGCCGGGAGCCGGTTGCACCCGATCCGAGGAAATCTCTACCCGCTGTAGGGCTTCATCGCGCGCAACCTGTCCAGGGCGCGCTCGGCGAGGGCCACGAAGTCGTCGTCGGCGATCCGGGCGCGGGGTGCGGCGACGTAGACCACGACTGCGAGGGCGGTGCCGCTGCGGACCAACGCGACGTCGTACTCCACGGTGCGGTCGCCGGGCAGGGCGGTGCTGAGGTGCCAGGCCGACAGGGACGTGGTCCGCGTGTCGCGGGAGGCGATCTCGTCGACCTCGGTGCCCGCGGTGGCGTCGGTGTCGGGGCACGCTGCCACCTGCTCGCGGAACCGGGCCACGAACGCACGGGCGGCCCGCGGCGGGAGGGTGCCGACGGTCTCGGTGAGGCCGACCTCGGGCGGCAGCTTCGCCGCGCTCAGCACGAACGTGCGGAACCGGTTGCCCTGGATCTTGCGGTCCCGGAAGGAGCCGAAGAGGTGGACGGTGGCGCAGCCGATCGCGCCGGAGTCGATCCGGTCCTCCTTGAGGGCCGCCGGCGGGGTCCCGACCCACGGCCCCTGGTCGGTGTTGAGCGGCGGCAGGTCGATCTCGGACAGCATCCAGCGGACCTTGCCGACGGGGTACGCCGCCCGGTCGACCACCTTGGGCCGGGCCGGCGCGCAGCCACCGCCGTCGGCGAGCGGGCAGAGCCGCCCGACCGCGGAGGCGACGAGGCGGGCCACCCCGCGACGGTCGGCCCTGTCCACGGGGACCCGGGTGGTCAGCGAGGTCGCCGTGGTGAACAGGCCGGTCCGGGCGAGCGCGACGACGTGGACCAGGCGGGAGTCGCGCGGGCGCAGCACGACGAGGGACGCCTCGTCGCCGACACCGGGCAGGTCGGCGGTGCTGACCAGCTGGACCCGCGGCACGGTGGCGTCCTCGTCCTCCGGGGTGGGGCAGCTCGTGAGCCAGATGAGGGTACGGCGGTAGGTGCCGGTCGCGCGGCGCTCGTTCATCGACGCCTCGGCGAACTGCACGACCGCCCGGGCGGGCTTCACGCCCGGGGTGCGGAAGGTGCGCACCCAGGCGGCGGTGCCGCGCGGGTCGGCGTACCGGTCCGCCTGGCAGGGGAGGACCCGGCCGTTCCCGGTCGAGTTGTCGCTGGTCGCGCCCTGGCGCCAGCCGCGGCCGCGGAGCACCTCCCGGACGGCGTCGACCGGCAGCAGCGCGGTGTCGGGCAGCGTGGTGACGGCGGGCCCGGCCCCCGGCGGGGCACCGGACGGCGTCGGGAGCGGCTCGCGGTGCAGGGACGGTCGGACGCCGGTCGCGTCGGTGGCGACGGCGCCGCCGGCCACGAGCGCGACCACCGCGGCGGTGGCACCGATGACGGTGTGCGCACGGCGGCGGGCGCTGCCGGCGCGGCGGATGATCGTGACCCGCGGCCAGGCGACGGCCCGCGTGACCGATGCCAGCGAGCTCAGCGACAGCGGGATCGCGGAGGTCGGGATGCCCAGCTGCATCGCGAACTGCGCCGCGCCGAGCTGCAGCTCGCGCTCGGCGGCCTCGAGCGGCAGGCCGACCTCCTGGGCCATCTCCTCCATCGTGACCGCCGCCAGCTGGGTCAGCAGCAGCGCCTTGCGCTGGGGGAGGGGCAGGGCCGCCACCGCGTCGAGCACGGAGCGCACCTCGGCGTCGAGGTCCTTCTTGCGGTGGAACGGCCGCGTGCTGTTGCGGCGCAGCGCCTTGCGCCACGCGTTGGGTCGCACCGCCATCTCCGGGTCGTCGAGGCGTGACGTCTTGCGCCAGTGGTGCCAGGCGACGACGAACGCCTCCCGCACGGCGGCCCGGGCCACGGCCAGGTCACCGGTGAGCGCGAAGGTCTGCAGCAGCAGCCGGTCGCGGGTGTCCTTGTAGAAGGCGTCGAAGCTGGTCGCGAGGTCCGCCGTCATCACGTACCCGTGCTCGGGTGAGGGCGTGCGGTCGAGCGGCTCGGTCATGGCCGGACCACCGTACGACGTCGGCGGGAATCCTCACGACCGGGTCCGGGACCGAGTCCTGGCAGCCGTCGTACCGGCGCCGGGGCACTGTGACGGGGATCAGGTCCCGAACCGGGGTGCCGTCGGCGTGCCTGCCCGTCCCGGCGCCGTGGCGGCGTGAAGATGGACGGACCATGACGTCGCTCCAGGACCCCGCGGTGCGCCGTGCCGCCGGACGCAACGGCAAGGGCACGGCCCGCAGCGACGCCGAGCTGCGCCACGAGCTGGCCACCAGCCGTCCGCTGGTGCCCACCGCGACCCTCGGTGGTGCCGTCGCCGCCGGCGGCCCGCTGCTGGTGTGCATGGCCCTCGCGGTCGTCGGCTGGTTCCTCACCGACGCCGGCGCCGACGGCAGCCCGAGCGGGGCGCTGCGCGTCGGCGCGCACGGCTGGCTGGTCGCGCACGGCTCGACCGTCGCCGTGGAGGGCATCCGGATCACCGCGATCCCGCTCGGCCTGACCCTCGCCTGCGCCTGGGCGGCGTGGCGGGTCGGCCACCGGGTGGGAGAGTCGGTCTCCGGGCACGGCCCCGACGCCGACCGGATCGCCGACGGCGCCCGCGACTGGACCGTCCCGCTCGCGGCGAGCCTGTTCGCGCTCGGGTACGCCGTGGTCGCGGTCGTCACCGGCGCGGTCGCCGCCACGCCCGCGTCCTCCCCGGCCCAGGCGCCCGTCGTGCTGTGGTCGGTCGTGCTCGCCGGGCTGGTGGGCGGCGCCGCCGTCGCGTTCGGCTCCGGGCGCGCCGCGATCTGGCTGCCGCTCGTCCCCGCCGCCGTCCGCGACGCCGCGCTCGTGGCCCGCCGGATCCTCGGGCTGTGGGTGGCGATCAGCCTGCTGGCGCTCGCGGCCGCCTTCGTCCTCGACTTCTCCACGGCCGCCAACGTCGTGTCCCAGCTGCACGCCGACGCCGGCGCCGTGACGCTCATGCTCGTCGTCACGCTGCTGGTGCTGCCGAACGCGGTGCTCTTCTCCAGCTCCTACCTGCTCGGCCCCGGGTTCACCGTCGGCACCGGCACCACCGTGTCCACCAGCGCCGTCGTGCTCGGCCCGCTGCCGATGTTCCCCCTGCTCGCCGCCCTGCCCGACCAGGGCGTGCAGCCGTGGTGGACCGAGTGGCTCATGCTCACCCCGGTCCTGCTCGCCGCACTCGTCGCCGCGAAGGTCCAGCGCGACCGCCCCGTCCTCGGGTGGGACCAGGCCGCCATCCGCGGTTGCGCCGGCGGCATCCTCGCCGGCGTCGGCCTCGCCGTCCTCACCGCCCTCGCCGGCGGAGCCGTCGGCCCCGGCCGGATGGCCCACGTCGGCCCCTACACCTTCGAGGTCCTGCTCCACGCCATCACCTCCTTCGGCATCGGCGGCCTCGCCGGCGCGGTCCTGGTCTGCTGGTGGCAGCGGGACGGTGACGGGTGGCTGCGGACCCGGCTCGGAGTGCTGCGGGAGCGGGTGCGGCGGTAGGCCGGGAATCACCGCCTGGGCGGTGATTCCCGAACTTGTTGACTGCTGCAGCGGCCAACAAGTCCGGGTAACGGCCACCAGGTGGCCCGGGTCGGCGCGGAGCGGGCTCGGCGCGGTGGCTTGGCGCGGCGGCTCGGGAATCGCCTCCTCAGAGGTGATTCCCACACTTCCTGACCGTTGCAACGGCCAGGAAGCAGCAGGGACGGTCAGGAGGTGCGGCCGTCGGTGGTGGCCCGGCCCGCCCGTCCTAGACTTCCGCCCGTGCCCGCACCCGCCCGCCTCGTCGTCCTCGTGTCGGGCTCCGGCACCAACCTCCAGGCGATCCTCGACGCCAGTGCCGACCCGGCGTACGGCGCCCGCGTGGTCGCCGTCGGCGCGGACCGCGACGACATCGAGGGGCTGCGTCGTGCCGAGCGTGCCGGCGTACCGACCTTCGTCACGAAGGTGAAGGACCACCCGACCCGCGAGGACTGGGACCGTGCCCTCGCCGCCGAGGTCGCCGCGCACGAGCCCGACCTGGTCGTGCTCGCCGGGTTCATGAAGCTCGTGGGGGAGTCCTTCCTCGACGCGTTCGGCGGGCGCACCGTCAACACCCACCCGGCGCTGTCGCCGTCGTTCCCGGGCATGCACGGCCCCCGCGACGCGCTGGAGTACGGCGTCAAGGTCACCGGCGCCACCCTGTTCGTCGTCGACGCCGGGGTCGACACCGGCGCGATCGTGGCCCAGGCCGTCGTCCCGGTCGAGGACGACGACACCGTGGAGTCGCTGCACGAGCGGATCAAGGTGGCCGAGCGGGCCATGCTCGTCGACTCGGTCGGGCGGATGGCCCGGGAGGGCTTCACCGTCGACGGCCGTCGGGTTCGCCTCGGCGGCTGAGCGGCCGTAGAATCGGCGGCACACGACTGGCGCAGGTGGGTCACCACCAGGGAGTGACGAGTCGGCATCGATCGCCTGGGTGCCCTCATCGAGATCACCGACCGATGAGTCCACCCTGAGGAGCCCCTCGATGTCTGCCACGCCCGACCGGATCGAGATCAAGCGCGCGCTGGTCTCCGTCTTCGACAAGACCGGCCTCGACGAGCTCGTGACGGGCCTGGCCGCCGCCGGCGTCGAGCTGGTCTCCACCGGCGGCTCCGCCGCCCTCATCGAGTCCCTCGGCCTGCCGGTCACGAAGGTCGAGGACCTGACCGGGTTCCCCGAGTGCCTCGATGGCCGCGTGAAGACGCTGCACCCGCGCGTGCACGCCGGCATCCTCGCCGACCGCCGCCTGCCCGAGCACGTCTCCCAGCTCGAGCAGCTCGACGTCGCGCCCTTCGACCTGGTCGTCGTCAACCTCTACCCGTTCGCCGCCACGGTCGCCTCCGGCGCCTGCGTGGACGACTGCATCGAGAAGATCGACATCGGTGGCCCCTCCATGGTCCGGGCCGCGGCGAAGAACCACCCCTCCGTCGCGATCGTCACCGACGGTGCCGACTACGCCCGCGCCCTCGACGCCGCCCGCAACGGCGGCTTCACCTACGCCGAGCGCAAGGAGCTCGCCGCCAAGGCGTTCGTGCACACCGCGACGTACGACGTCCAGGTCGCCTCCTGGATGGGCAGCGTGCTGACCGACACCTCCGAGGGCACCGGCTTCCCGGCGTGGATCGGCGGCACCTACGACAAGTCCGCCACGCTGCGCTACGGCGAGAACCCGCACCAGCCGGCGGCCCTCTACACCGCCGGCGCCGGCAACGGCGGCCTGGCCGCCGCCGAGCAGCTGCACGGCAAGGAGATGTCCTACAACAACTACGTCGACACCGACGCGGCCCGGCGCGCGGCGTACGACCACGGCGACCAGCCGACCGTCGCGATCATCAAGCACGCCAACCCGTGCGGCATCGCGGTCGGCGCCGACGTCGCCGAGGCCCACCGCCGTGCGCACGAGTGCGACCCGGTCTCCGCGTTCGGTGGCGTCATCGCCACCAACGTGCCCGTCTCGGTCGAGATGGCGCGCCAGGTCGCCGAGATCTTCACCGAGGTCATCGTGGCGCCGGGGTACGACGAGGGCGCGGTCGAGGTCCTCCAGGGCAAGAAGAACATCCGGATCCTCGTGGCCGAGCCGCTGACCGCCGGTGGTGTCGAGACCCGCCCGATCAGCGGTGGCCTGCTCGTGCAGCACGTCGACCAGTTCCAGGCCGAGGGCGACGACCCGGCCGGCTGGACGCTGGCCACCGGCGACGCGGCCGACGAGCAGACCCTCGCCGACCTCGCCTTCGCCTGGCGTGCGGTCCGGGCCGCGAAGTCCAACGCCATCCTGCTGGCGAAGGACGGCGGCGCCGTCGGCATCGGCATGGGCCAGGTCAACCGTGTCGACTCCTGCAAGCTCGCCGTCGAGCGCGCCAACACCCTCGTCGAGGGCCAGGAGCGTGCCCGCGGTGCGGTGGCCGCCTCCGACGCGTTCTTCCCGTTCGCCGACGGCCCGCAGATCCTCATCGACGCCGGCGTGAAGGCGATCGTGCAGCCGGGCGGCTCGGTGCGCGACGAGGAGACCATCGCAGCCTGCGCCGCGGCCGGGGTGACGATGTACTTCACCGGCACCCGCCACTTCTTCCACTGAGCCGGACCGAGCGAGCCATGTCGCCCGTCACGTCCGGCCGGTCCGGCGGCACGGGCGCGTCCTGCTCCGACCTGACCCCGACCTGACCGATCTGGAAGGATCAACGACGTGACTGCACAGAAGCTCGACGGCAACGCGACCGCTGCCGCCATCAAGGACGAGCTGCGCGTCCGCATCGAGCGGCTGCACGAGCAGGGCATCACCCCCGGGCTCGGCACCGTGCTGGTCGGCGACGACCCCGGCTCGCGCTGGTACGTCAACGGCAAGCACAAGGACTGCGCCGAGGTCGGGATCGCCTCCATCCGCGTCGACCTCCCCGAGGTCGCCACCCAGGAGGAGATCGAGGAGGCGGTCGCCACGCTCAACGCCGACCCGGCGTGCACCGGCTACATCGTCCAGCTGCCGCTGCCGCGCGGGCGCGACGAGAACCGCGTGCTCGGCCTGATCGACCCCGCCAAGGACGCCGACGGCCTCCACCCGACCAACCTGGGCTGGCTGGTGCTCGGCAACGAGGCGCCGCTGCCGTGCACGCCGTACGGCATCGTCGAGCTGCTGCGCCGCCACGACGTCCCGATCGCGGGCGCCGAGGTGGTCGTGGTCGGCCGCGGCGTCACCGTCGGCCGCCCGCTCGGCCTGCTGCTCACCCGCCGCAGCGAGAACGCCACCGTGACCCTGTGCCACACCGGCACCGTCGACCTCGCCGCGCACGTGCGCAAGGCCGACATCGTGGTCGCCGCCGCGGGCGTGCCCGACATCATCACCGGCGACATGGTCAAGCCCGGCGCGGCCGTCCTCGACGTGGGCGTGAGCCGCGTCGACGGCAAGATCGCCGGCGACGTCGCCGCCGACGTCTGGGAGACCGCGGGGTGGGTCTCGCCCAACCCGGGTGGCGTCGGCCCCATGACCCGCGCCATGCTGCTGGCGAACGTGGTCGCGATGGCCGAGACGCAGGCCGAGGGCGGGAAGGCAGCGCACTGAACGAGGAGCCGCACGTCGCGGAGGAGCCCGGGGAGGGCAGCCCGCCCGACGCCACGGACACCACCGCGCCCGAGGAGGCCGGTGGTGACGGGGCCGGTGCCGACGGGACCAGTGCTGACGGGGCCGGCGCCGACCACTCCGGCGACGCCGACCAGCCCGGACCCGCGGGCCAGGCCGGTGAGGTCGAGGCGGGCGAGGTGGAGCCTGGCGAGGTGGAGGCTGGTGAGGCCGAGCCGCCCGCGCCGCGCCGCTACCCCTCCACGATCGGCGGTGCCCTCTACATCGTCGTCGTGGCGCTGACCATCGTCGGCGTCGTCGTGGCCGCCGCGTCCGACTGGCGCACCGGCATCCGCATCGTCGCCGGCGCGCTGACCGCCGCGGCCGCAGGACGCCTGGTCCTGCCCGACCGCGACGCCGGCATGCTCGCCGTTCGCCACCGCGTCCTCGACGTCGCGATCCTCGTCGTGATCGCCGGTGCGCTCTTCGTGCTCGCCGCGAGCATCCCCGACCAGCCGGTCTGAGCAGCCCAGCAGGAACGGTCAGGAGGACCGCCGCGAGGCGGGTGTGGGGTGGCGCCGGGAATCACCGCCTGGGCGGCGATTCCCGAGCTTGTTGGCCGCTGCAGCAGCCAACAAGTCCCAGCAACGGCCACCAGGTACGACGAGGGGCCGGTGCCCGACGGCACCGGCCCCTCGTCGTACGACCCGTCAGGTGGGCCTCAGATGAGACCCAGCTCGGTGACGGCGGCCTTCTCGTCGGCCAGCTCGGCGACGGAGGCGTCGATCTTGCCGCGGGAGAACTCGTCGATCTCCAGGCCCTGGACGATGCTCCACTCGCCGTTCGAGGTGGTGACCGGGAACGAGGAGACCAGGCCCTCCGGGACGCCGTAGGAGCCGTCGGAGACGACCGCCATGGAGACCCAGTCGCCCTCGGGGGTGCCGTGCAGCCAGTCGCGGGCGGCGTCGCAGGTCGCGGACGCGGCCGACGCGGCCGACGAGGCGCCACGGGCGTCGATGATCGCGGCGCCGCGCTTGGCGACGGTCGGGATGAAGGTGTCGGCGATCCACGCCTGGTCGTCGACGACCTCGGCGGCGTTCCGGCCGCTGATCTCGGCGTGGAAGATGTCGGGGTACTGCGTCGCCGAGTGGTTGCCCCAGATCGTCATCTTCTTGATGTCGGTGACCTTCGCGCCGGTCTTCGCCGCGAGCTGCGAGATCGCCCGGTTGTGGTCGAGGCGGGTCAGCGCCGAGAACCGCTCCTTGGGGATGTCGGGCGCGTTGCTCGCCGCGATCAGCGCGTTGGTGTTGGCCGGGTTGCCGGTGACGCCGATGCGCACGTCGTCGGCGGCGACCTTGTTGAGCGCCTTGCCCTGGGCGGTGAAGATCGCGCCGTTGGCGGAGAGCAGGTCGCCGCGCTCCATGCCCGGGCCGCGGGGGCGCGCGCCGACGAGGAGGGCGAGGTTGACCCCGTCGAAGATCTTCTCCGGGTCGGCGCCGATCTCGATGCCGGCGAGGTTCGGGAACGCGCAGTCGTCGAGCTCCATGACGACGCCCTCGAGGGCCTTGAGCGCGGGCTCGATCTCCAGCAGGCGCAGCTCGACGGGACGGTCGCCGGCGATCGCGCCGCTGGCGATGCGGAACAGCAGGCTGTAGCCGATCTGGCCGGCGGCGCCGGTCACGGCCACCTTGAGCGGGGTGGTGCTCACAGGACACTCTCCTCAGGGGTCTGGGCTGTCTCCGTGACGCTAGCAGCGGATGGCCCGTCGCGGGGGCGTAGCCACGCGTGCGAGACCATGGGCCGCATGCGAACCCGGGCCCCCCTCGCCACGGCGGCGCTGGCGGCCCTGCTGGCCACGACGACGACCCTCGCCGGCTGCGGCTCCGGCTCCCCGCCGAGCCCCCCGTCGGGCGTGGACCAGCTCGTCGTCCCGACCCCCGACCCTGACGCCGACGACTTCGTGGAGGTCGTCGACAACCCGTGGTTCCCGCTGCTGCCCGGCACGCGGTGGGAGTACGACGTCCCGCGAGCCACGACCGAGACCCTGGTCGTCGAGGTCGCTGCCGGGCCGGAGGTCGCGGGCGTCGCGACCACCGACCTCGTCCGCACCTCCGCCGACGGCACGGTGGTCCGCGACCACTACGCGCAGGACACCGCCGGCAACGTGTGGTGGTTCGGCCGCGAGGGGGAGTGGACCGCCGGTGTCGACGGTGCCGAGGCGGGCCTGGCCATGCCGGCCGACCCCCGCCGCGGTGACGGCTTCGTGACCGGCCGCTCGACCAGCGGCGACGAGGTCGCGACCGTGGAGCGCCTCGACGGGGGCGCCGTCGTACCGCAGGGAGAGTTCGACGACACCGTCGAGCTCGAGGTCCGTGACGCAGCCGGGCTGACGCGACGCGAGGTCTACGCCCGCGGCGTCGGCCTGGTGCTGGTCGGCGAGACCGCGCTGGTCGACCTCACCCGGCCGGAGTAGGAGTCGGCTGCAGGAATCCCCGCCTGGGCGGGGATTCCCGCGCTTGTCGACGCTTGCAACGGCCAACAAGCGCAAGAAGACGTCGACAAGTCCGGCCCGGAACCGGCCCCGGACAGCCCCTGCCGCGGCGGGCGCGGCAGGGAGAACGCGGAGCGGGGCCCACCCCGGAGGGTGGACCCCGCTGTCGGGTCGACGTCAGGACCTCGGCGAGGCCCCGGTGCCGACCGGTGTCACTGCGTCACTGTCTCACTGCGTCACTGCTGCGGCGGACGCACCTGGGTCTGGTCGCTCGCCGGAGGCGCCCAGCCGCCACCCTGGCCGTGGTCGGGTGCGGGGGAGGGCGAGGGAGCCGGGGCGGACGAACCCTGCGCGCCGGGCTGCTGGGCCGGGATCCACTGCTGCGAGGCGGGGTCCCACTGCCAGCCGTCCTGGATGATCGGCTGGTCCTGCCCCTGGCCGTAGCCGGGCTGCTGCTGGCCGCCGAAGTCCTGCTGCTGGCCGAAGTTCGGCTGCGGGTAGCCCTGGTTCCACTGCTGGGTGAACCCCGGGTCCGACGAGCCGCCGCTGCCGAAGCTGAGGCCGGAGCCCGCGACCGGGTCGGCGTCACGGCCGAACAGCACCGGGTAGAGCAGGCCGGCCGCCGCGCCGCCGACGAACGGGGCGATGAGGAACGGCCAGACCTGGACGATCCAGTCACCGCCGCTGAACAGCGCCGGGCCGAGCGAGCGGGCCGGGTTCACCGAGGTGCCGGTCAGCGGGATCAGCATGAAGTGGATGACCGCGAGGGTGACGCCGATGGCGAGCGGCGCCAGGGCGGCGATCGCCCGGTTGCGCTGGTCGGTGACCGCGAGGATCACCAGGATGAACATGAAGGTCATCAGCAGCTCGACCAGGAACGCGGCCCACCAGGCGTAGTCGTAGTCGCCGTGGCTGAAGCCGTTGGTGCCGAGGGCGAAGCGGTCGTCGAAGGCCTCGAAGCCGTCGACGCCGAACATCAGGATCATCAGCACCAGCGCGCCCACGATGCCGCCGGCGAACTGCACGGCGACGTACACGCCGGTGTCACGCCACGAGATCCGGCCCGCGAGCGCCGCGCCGACGGAGACGGCGGGGTTGAAGTGCCCGCCGGAGATCCGGCCGAACGCGTAGGCCATCAGCGTCACCGTCAGGCCGAAGGCGAGCCCGGTCTGGACGACGGAGCCGCTGTTGACCACGGCCACGCCGCAGCCAAACAGGACCAGCGCGAAGGTGCCGATGAACTCGGCCAGCAGCTTCTGCAGGGTGGTCGGTGGGGTCTCAGGAGTGTCGGCCGACTGGTCGGCCATCGCTTCTTGCGTCATGGGGTCAACCCTTCCTCGGTCCGGCTCCCGAAAACCAGCCGGGTCACTGGAATTCCAGCCTAGACCCGTCGGAGCCCGGCCCCGGCGAGGCACGCGGCCGCCCTGGCGAGGCATGCGGAGGCCCTCGGGCCGGGGGAAACGGCCGTCCCCGGTTCCCCGGGACTCCGCCTAGGGTGGCCACGAAGGGGGCTCCCGCCCCGACATCAGGTATCTTGACGTCAAGAATCCCACCAACGGCCCCAGGAGTGACGCCCGAACATGTCGAGCATCATCTACACCCACACCGACGAGGCGCCGCTGCTCGCGACGTACTCCTTCCTGCCGATCGTCGAGGCGTACGCCGCCAAGGCCGGCGTGAACGTCGAGACGCGCGACATCTCGGTCGCCGCCCGCATCCTCGCGCAGTTCGGCCTCGCCGACGACGCGCTCACCGAGCTCGGCGAGCTGGCCAAGACGCCTGAGGCCAACATCGTCAAGCTCCCCAACATCTCCGCCTCGATCCCGCAGCTCAAGGCCGCGATCAAGGAGCTGCAGGCGCAGGGCTTCGACGTACCGGACTACCCCGAGTCGCCCTCCACCGAGGAGGAGAAGGAGATCCGGGCCAAGTACGACAAGGTCAAGGGCTCCGCGGTCAACCCGGTCCTGCGCGAGGGCAACTCCGACCGCCGCGCGCCGGCGTCGGTGAAGAACTACGCCAAGACCCACCCGCACACCAACAAGCCGTTCTCCGACGGCTCGAAGACCAACGTCGCCACCATGGGCGAGCACGACTTCGCGAGCAACGAGAAGTCGGTGACCCTGGCGGAGGACGACGTCCTCTCGATCGTGCTGGAGACCGAGGCCGGCGAGAGCGTCGTCCTCAAGGAGGGCCTGAAGGTCCTCGCCGGCGAGATCGTCGACGCCACCAAGATGGAGGCCGCGCACCTGCAGGGCTTCCTGCGCAACGCCATCGCCCAGGCCAGGGCCGAGGACGTGCTGTTCTCGCTGCACCTCAAGGCGACGATGATGAAGGTCTCCGACCCGATCATCTTCGGCCACGCGGTCAAGGCCTACTTCGCCGACGTCTTCGCCCAGTACGGCGACCAGCTGGCCGCCGCCGGCCTCTCGGCCAACGACGGCCTCGGTGCCATCCTGTCCGGCCTCGACGCCGTCGAGAACGGCGCCGAGATCAAGACGGCCTTCGAGGCCGCCCTGCAGGACGGCCCGCGCCTGTCCTACGTCAATTCCGACAAGGGCATCACCAACCTGCACGTGCCGTCCGACGTCATCGTCGACGCCTCGATGCCGGCCCTCATCCGCAACGGCGGCCGCCTGTGGGGCGCCGACGGCGGCGAGGACGACACCCTCGCGGTCATCCCGGACTCCTCCTACGCCGGCGTCTACCAGGCCGTCATCGAGGACGTGAAGAAGAACGGCCCGCTCGACCCGGCCACCATCGGCACCGTCCCGAACGTCGGCCTCATGGCGCAGGCGGCCGAGGAGTACGGCTCGCACGACAAGACCTTCGAGATCCCGGCCGACGGCACCGTCCGCGTGCTGGCCTCCAACGGCGACGTGCTGCTCGAGCACGACGTCCAGGCCGGCGACATCTGGCGCGCCTGCCAGACCAAGGACGTCCCGGTCCGCGACTGGGTCAAGCTCGCCGTCACCCGGGCCCGTGCCTCGCAGACCCCGGCGATCTTCTGGCTCAACGAGTCGCGTGCCCACGACGCGGAGCTGATCAAGAAGGTCAACGCCTACCTGCCCGAGCACGACACCGAGGGCCTCGAGATCCAGATCCTCTCGCCAGAGCAGGCGACGGCGTACTCGCTCGAGCGGATGCGCAAGGGCCTCGACACCATCTCGGTCACCGGCAACGTGCTGCGCGACTACAACACCGACCTGTTCCCGATCCTCGAGCTCGGCACGTCGGCGAAGATGCTCTCGGTCGTCCCGCTCATCGCCGGCGGCGGCCTCTTCGAGACCGGCGCGGGCGGCTCGGCGCCGAAGCACGTGCAGCAGCTGGTCGAGGAGAACTACCTGCGCTGGGACAGCCTGGGCGAGTTCTTCGCCCTCGTCCCTTCGCTGGAGAAGTACGCCGAGCAGGCCGACGCCCCCGCGGCGAAGGTGCTCGCCGCCGCCCTCGACCGCGCGACCGGCACCTTCCTCAACGAGGACCGCTCGCCGGGCCGCAAGCTCGGCACGACCGACAACCGGGGATCGCACTTCTACCTCGCCCTCTACTGGGCCGAGGAGCTCGCCTCGCAGACCGACGACGCTGCGCTCGCCGAGGCGTTCAAGCCGCTGGCCGAGACGCTGCGCAGCAACGAGCAGAAGATCGCCGAGGAGCTGATCGCCGTCCAGGGCAAGCCCGCCGACATCGGTGGCTACTACCGCCCCGACGCCGAGAAGACCGCGGCCGTGATGCGGCCCAGCGCCACCCTCAACGAGGCGCTCGCGGCGTTCTGAGGCACCACCGGGAGCCCGCCTGACGCGGGCCTCCAGCAGCACCGGGACGAGCCGGTCGCGCACCCTGCGCGGCCGGCTCGTTCGTGTGTTCGCCGCCCCTGCCACGGCGCCGCCGGAAGTCTTCCGGCAGTGACGGGGGTCGCCCAGAAAATCAGGGGCGTCCGTCGGCGACGACCATTACGATCGATCCAGTGACCACGACCCTGGACCGGGCCCCCGCGGCAGTTCCTGAGCCGGTCCGACCGGTCGATCCCGCCCGCCGCGTCGACTGGCGCCGGCTGCGCACCCCTGCCGCCGGCTTCGCCGTCGCCGCCGTCGCGCTGGGCGCCCTCGGCCAGGCGCTGGGGACCGTCGTCGCGGGCCGCATCGCCGACCACCCGACCGCCTCCCTGGTGTGGTGGCTGGCCTTCCTCGTCGTCGGGGCCGCCGCCGTCGACACCACCGGCCGCGTGGTGTGGGCAGGCGTGGTCGACCGCGCCGAGGGCCGGCTGCGCGGCGACCTGCTCAGCGCTGCGCTGCACCAGCCCCTCGAGCACCTCACCGAGCAGGCCGTCGGCGAGGTCCTGGACCGCGTCGACGACGACACCCACGAGGTCGGCACCCTGCTGCGGCAGCAGATCTGGATGGCGATGCGCACCGCCTTCGCCTCGGTGCCCATGTGGCTGGTCGCTGGCTTCACCTGGTGGCCGGCCTTCTTCCTGTTCCCCGTCGTCGGCGGCCTGACGGTCTGGCTGATGCGCCCCGCGCTGGTCGAGATCGCCCGCCGGAAGGTGGTCGAGGAGGCTGCCTGGACCGACCACGCCGCTGCGCTGGAGGAGGGTGTCGCCGGACGCGACGACCTGCGCACCAGCCTGGGCCAGGCGTTCGCCGTACGACGCCTCGCGCAGCTCTCCGCCGACGTGCACGAGAAGTTCCGCAAGGTGCTGGCGGTCGAGGCCCGCCTCGCGGTGAGGGTCGGCCTGGTGCTGCACGGGCTGCTGGCTGCGATCGCCGTCTCCGGCGTCCTGCTCGTCAGCGGCGACCGGCTCAACGTGGCCGAGCTGGTCACGCTCTTCCTCGTCACCACGATCTTCGTCGGCCAGATCAACCAGCTCGCCCACCAGCTCCCCGACATCCAGGCCGGGCTGGGCGCGGTGCTGCGCCTGCGCCAGCTGCTGGCCGTCGAGGCCGAGCCGGTCGGCGGCGAGGACCTCCCCGCCGGCGCGCTCGACCTGCGCATCCGGCACCTCGACTTCTCCTACGCCGAGGGCTCCTTCGCGCTGCGCGACGTGAACCTGTACGTCGAGGCGGGGCACACGCTCGCGCTCGTCGGCCGCACCGGCTCCGGCAAGTCCACGCTCGCCTCGCTGCTCTCGCGCGCCGCAGAGCCGCCGCCGGGGACGATCTTCCTCGGCGGGGTCGACATCACCACCCTCGACCTCGACGGCCTGCGCCGCCGCGTCGGCGTGGTCACCCAGCGCACCGAGATCCTCGCCGGCACGCTCGCCGAGAACATCACCCTCTTCGCGCCGGTGCCGCGCGAGGAGGTCGAGGCAGCGGTCGAGGAGCTCGGCCTCACCGAGTGGGTCGCCGGCCTGCCCGACGGGCTCGACACCCTGCTCGGCCCCGGCGGCACCGCGCTGTCGGCGGGGGAGGAGCAGCTGGTGGCGTTCGCGCGCCTGCTCGTGCGCCACGTCCAGGTCGTCGTCCTCGACGAGGCCACCGCCCGCATGGACCCCGTCACCGAGGCGCGGGTGGTCGCCGCCGCCGACCGGCTGATCAGCGGCCGCACCGGCATCCTGGTCGCCCACCGGCTCAGCACCATCGAGCGCGCCGAGGCCGTCGCCGTCCTCGACCACGGCGAGGTCATCCAGCACGGCCCGCGCGACGACCTCGCCGTCGTCGACGGCCCGTTCCGCCGGTTGCTCGCGGCCAGCGACACCCACGGCTTCGAGTACGGGCGAACCGCCGCAGCGGCCCGAGGTCCCGGAGGGCTCCTCGCTCGCGCGCGGCACCTGGAACGCCTTCTGGGTCCGCCCGTGGTGGGGCGCTTGGTCGGTGGTGCTCTTCCTGGGCGGCACCATCTTCGCCCCGCTCGGCGCGGTCACCGGCTTCCTCTGGGGCCGCGTCGTGGAGCGGCTCGAGGCCGACGGTGACGTCACCACGCTCGTCGTCGTCCTCGTCGGTTCGCTGCTGCTCGCGCCCTTCCTGCTCGCCGACGCCTTCCGGCGCTACCCCCGCTGGTGGATCGAGGTCATGCTGCGGGTGCGGATGGCCGTCCTGCTGGGGCAGGTGCGCACCCACCGCCTGGAGCGCACGCCCGCCGGCGAGGTGGTCGCGCGGTCGATGGACGCCGACCGCTACGCGCGGTACGCCGACCGCTGGGTCGACTTCGTCAACGGACTGCTCATCGCGGGCATCACCATGCTCGCCGGCGGCACCTGGCTCGCCGGCGCGGTCCTGCTCGTCGTGATGGTCACCAGCGCGCTCGCCTCGTCGCTGGGCCGCCCGATCGCCGGCCGCTCCGCCGCCCGCTCCTCGGCAGCCCGCGCCCGCTTCGGCCGGGCCGTCGTGTCCGCCGTGGAGTCGGCGCGGACGGTCAAGCTCGCCGGCCGCACGCCGCACGTGCACGCCCACCTGCGCAAGGTCGACGACGGCCGCGTGGAGGCCGCCGTCTTCGAGCACCGGGTGCAGGCCGTGCTCGACGGCGTCCCGATCGTGATGGTCCAGGTCGGCGTCGTCGCCGCGTGGGCGCTCTACCTCGCCGACGTGTGGGGCCTGGCGACCGCGCTGCTCGTCGCGACCGCGGTCAACGGCTTCGACTGGTTCGGCCGTGTCGCCGGCGCCGTCGTCACCGAGGCCCCCGGCGTCCGGTCGTGGCAGCGTGCCACCTCCCGCTTCGCCGGCGGCACCGACCTGATGGCGATGCCCGACGGCATCGACCTGGTCGCGGGCACCGCCCCCGACCCGGTGGCACCGCAGCGGGTCGCCCTCGAGCGGCTCGAGCTGTCCGGCTACAGCGCGATCCACGACGACGGCACGATCGGCGCCACCGGCGTCGACCTCACCGTCGAGCGGGGTGAGCTGGTGCTGCTCGTCGGCCAGGTCGGCTCGGGCAAGTCCAGCCTGCTGTCCTCGCTCGCCGGCCTGATCGAGCACCGCGGCTCGCTGCGCTGGAACGGCCAGGAGGTCGCCGACCCGGAGGCCTTCCTGCGCCCCGGCCAGGTCTCGCACGTCGCGCAGGTCCCGCGGGTGCTCTCGGGCACCTTCGCCGACAACATCCTGCTCGGCCACGACCGGCCGATCGACCAGCCGGTCGAGACCGCCCGGCTCTCGCTCGACCTCGCCGAGGCCGGCGGCGCGGACGCACTCATCGGCCACCGCGGCGTGCGGCTGTCCGGCGGCCAGGTCCAGCGCCTCGCGCTGGCCCGCGCCCTCGCGGCCGACTCCGAGCTGCTGCTGGCCGACGACGTCTCCAGCGCGCTCGACGCGGCCACCGAGATCGAGCTGTGGGCGGCGCTGCGCGAGCGGCACACCACGGTCATCGGTGCCACCTCCAAGCGGGCCGCGCTGGCCCAGGCGGACCGGGTCGTCGTACTCGTCGACGGGCAGCTCGCCGCGGTCGGTCCGTGGTCGGAGCTGTCGGCCGACTGGGCGCACCTGGCCGGCTGACCATCGCCGTTCGGGCACCACTTGGTGGCCGCTTCCCGGACCTGGTGGCCGCTGCAGCAGTCAACAAGTCCGGGAATCGCCGCCCAGGCGGTGATTCCCGGGCCACTTCCTGACCGGTTCCGCTGCTTCCTGACCGTTGCAACGGTCAGGAAGTGAGGGAATCGCCTCTGAGGAGGTGATTCCCACCCCTACCCGTACAGCCCCAGGAAGCTCCGGCTCGCGGTCTCCACGATCTCGTCCGGGGTGGTCTCCAGGACCCCGTCGAGCCAGGCGGTGACGAGCTCGGCCATGCCGCCGATGAACAGCAGGCCGGCGAGGTCGGCCTCGCGCTCGCGGCGCTGGAGGCCGGCGCGCTCGTGGGCCTCGACGCTGGCGAGGTGGGCGAAGTGGCGCAGCAGGTCGGTACGACGCCCGCGCAGCGACGGCATCGTGCCGGCCTCGATGATCGCGACCCGGCCCTTGCGGGGATCGGCGACGAGCAGCTCGAGGAAGGCGCGGATCGCGGCGCGGATGCGGGTCGCGGGGTCCGTGCCGGCGGCCTGGGCGGCGTCCTGGGCGACCTGCTCGATCTCGGTCGCCACGGCCTCGAGGACCGCGGACTGGGCCTCGTCGAGGTTCTTGAAGCTCTCGTAGAAGTAGCGCTCGGTGAGGCCGGCGGTGGCGCACACCCCGGTCATCGTCGTGCGCTGCTCGGGGTCGGCCCACACGGACAGGGTCGCGTCGAGCAGGCGGGAGCGTCGCTCCGCCATCCGGTCAGCGGCGCTGACCCCCTTGTAGATCCCTGACTGCACGGCCACGGGGACCACCTTGCCGGAAACTCGCTGGAAAAGGAAGGTTGACAGGACGCCCTTCCTGAATCACTCTGGTGCCCGAACCCAGCGTCTCCCCAGCGTCGAGGAGTAGTGATG
Organism: Nocardioides sp. J9; assembly: GCF_007829375.1. Lineage (NCBI taxonomy): Bacteria > Bacillati > Actinomycetota > Actinomycetes > Propionibacteriales > Nocardioidaceae > Nocardioides > Nocardioides sp. J9. The sequence goes on from NZ_VLJQ01000001.1 coordinate 57,785, forward strand.
GCAGCACCAGAGGTCCTCCCCCTACCGTCCGTGGCCCCCGGTGACCGCGGCCTGCCCGTGCTCGGGCGCAGCCTCGCCTACGCCAAGGACCCGGTCGCGCTCATGCAGCACCAGTGGGGCACCTACGGCCCGGTCTCGCCGCTGCGCTTCCTCGGGCAGGACTACGTCGTCCTGCTCGGCCCCGACGCCGTCGAGGAGGCCTTCCGCAACCCGGAGAAGGCGTTCGCCAACGGCCCGGCGTGGGGCAAGCTCGTCGGTCCGTTCTTCCGCCGCGGGCTGATGCTGCTCGACTTCGAGGAGCACCACGCCCACCGGCGGATCATGCAGGAGGCGTTCACCCGTGCCCGGCTGACGTCGTACGTCGGCCTCATGCACCCCGCGATCGCGCGTGGCCTCGCCGAGTGGCAGCCGGGGGAGGGCTTCCAGTGCTACCCGGCGCTCAAGCAGCTGACCCTCGACGTCGCCGCGGACATCTTCATGGGTGGCGCCGCCGACACCTCCCGCGAGGAGATGGACCGGGTCAACAAGGCATTCATCGACTGCGTCCAGGCCGCTGCCGGGGTGGTGCGCGCGAACGTGCCGCTGACCCGGTGGGGCCGCGCGTTCCGCGGCCGCAAGGTGCTGGAGGACTTCCTGCGCCACTACCTGCCGCAGAAGCGGGCGCACGCGACGGACGACCTGTTCTCGGTGCTGTGCCACATCGAGACCGAGGACGGGCAGCGGTTCTCCGACGACGACGTCGTCAACCACATGATCTTCCTGATGATGGCGGCCCACGACACCTCCACCATCACCACGGCCACCATGCTGCAGCTGCTCGGCCAGCACCCCGAGTGGCAGGAGCGCTGCCGCGAGGAGTCGATGGCCCTCGGTGACGAGCCGACGCTCGAGGAGCTCGAGGGCCTCACGTCGCTCGAGCTCGTGATGAAGGAGAGCCTGCGGCTGCGCGCTCCGGTGCCGACGGTCGCGCGCCACGCGGTGAAGGACACCGTCGTGCAGGGCGTGCGCATCCCGGCCGGCTCGCCGGTCGCCGTCGGCGTGCAGTTCACCCACCTCATGCCCGAGCTGTGGCCGGACCCGCTGCGCTTCGACCCCGAGCGGTTCTCCCCGGAGCGCCGCGAGGACAAGGTGCACCGCTACGCCTGGTCGCCCTTCGGGGGCGGTGTGCACAAGTGCATCGGCCTCCACTTCGCGGGCGCCGAGGTGAAGGCGATCATGCACCGCCTCCTGCGCACCCACTGCTGGCACGTCGATCCGTCGTACGTCGCCCCGCTCGACAACCACTCGCTGCCGTTCCCCAAGGACGGCCAGCCCATCGACCTCGTCCGACTCTGACCCACCAACAACCGGAGGCACCCCTCATGAGCCGCTCCATCGCCGGCCTGTCCGTCATCATCACCGGAGGCGCCCGCGGCATCGGCCGCGCGACCGTCGACCGCTTCGTCCGCCAGGGCGCCCGGGTTGCGATCGGTGACCTCGACGCGAACCTGGCCGCCTCCGTCGCCGCCGAGTACGGCGACCAGAAGGTCACCTCGGCGCGGCTCGACGTCGGCAGCCGCGAGTCGTGGGAGGCCTTCCTCGACGAGGTCGGCCACTTCGGCCCGTGGGACGTGCTGGTCAACAACGCCGGCATCATGCCGCTCGGCCCGGTGCTCGAGGAGCCCGACGGGGTGACCAAGGCGATCATGGACGTCAACGTCTACGGCGTCATCCACGGCACCAAGCTGGTCGGCCCCGGGATGGTCGAGCGCGGCAGCGGCCACATCATCAATGTCGCCTCCGCGGTGGGCCGGGTCGCGCTGGCCAACGGCGCGACCTACTCCGCGTCGAAGTTCGCGGTCGTCGGGTTCACCGAGGCGGTGCGCCAGGAGCTCGCGCCCGCCGGCGTCGACGTGACGATGGTCCTGCCGAGCGTCGTGCAGACCGAGCTCGCCACCGGCGTCCCGGCCGCCCGCGGCGTCAAGAAGGTCACCGCCGACGACGTCGCCGAGGTGATCGAGTCGGCCGTGCGCAAGCCGCGCGCCGAGATGTGGGTCCCGCGCTGGGGCCAGGCGATCAGCAAGCCGACCCTCGCCCTGCCGCGCGTGGTCCAGGACGGCATCACCCGCATGATCAAGGCCGACGAGGTGCTCAACTCCGCCGACCTCTCGGCCCGCGCCGCCTACGAGGCCCGCGCCCGTCGTACGGCCGAGGAGCCGGTCGAGGCCACCCAGGAGTGACGGTCCCCACGCCCGGGACCACCACGGAATAGCCGTCGCGGCGCAGGGGTTGCAGCCACACGTGACCTCTGCGCCGACGACGACCCCCGACGACGTCCGCCCCGAGGTGCCCCACGCCCGGCCGGTGCTCGCGATCCTGGCCCTCGCCGTCGGCGGGTTCACGATCGGCACCACCGAGTTCATGACCATGGGCGTGCTGCCCGAGGTCGCCGAGGGTGTCGACGTCTCCGTCCCGACCGCCGGCCACGTCATCTCGGCCTACGCCCTCGGCGTCGTCGTCGGCGTGCCGATCCTCGCCTTCTTCGGCGCCGCCCTGCCGCGGCGTGGCATGCTCGTCGGCCTGATGGGTGCGTACGCCGCCTTCAACATCCTCAGCGCCGCCGCTCCCAGCTACGAGGTGCTCACCGCCGCGCGCTTCCTCGACGGCCTCCCGCACGGCGCCTACTTCGGCGTCGCCAGCCTCGTCGCGGCCAGCCTGGTCTCGCCCGAGCGTCGCGGCCGGGCGGTCGCCAGCGTGATGCTCGGCCTGTCCGTGGCCAACGTCGTCGGCGTACCGCTGGCGACGTTCCTCGGCCAGCAGGTCGGCTGGCGCGCGACCTACCTGCTGGGGGGACTGCTCGCCCTCGCCACCGCCGCGATGGTGCTCGCCGCCGTCCCCTCCATGCCCGGCGACCCCGAGGCGAGCGGCCGCAAGGAGGCCCGGGAGTTCTTCGGCAGCCTGCAGGTCTGGCTGACGATGGCCGTCGGCTCGGTCGGCTTCGGCGGGATGTTCGCGGTCTACTCCTACATCGCGAAGACGGTCACCGTCGTCGGCGACCTCGAGCGCGGCACCGTGCCCTTCTTCGTCCTCGCCCTCGGCCTCGGCATGGTGGCCGGCACCTGGCTGGCCGGCGAGCTGGCTGCGTGGTCGGTCTACCGCAGCCTGCTGCTGTCCAGCGCGACCGGGATCGTGCTGATGCTCGTCTACTTCGTGGCAGCTCCTCACGGCTGGGTGCTGATGCCGGTCGCCTTCCTCGTGACCGCCACCGGGTCGGTCCTCGTGGTCAACCTCCAGCTGCGCCTGATGGACGTCGCCGGGGGAGCGGTGACCCTCGGCGCCGCGATGAACCACGCCGCCCTCAACATCGCCAACGCCCTGGGCGCCTGGCTCGGCGGCATCGTCATCGCCGCCGGCTACCGTGCTCCGGCGCTCGTCGGTGCCGCCCTCGCGACGGTCGGGCTGGCGATCCTCCTGGTCTCCGCGACCGTCCACCGGCGCCAGGTCGCGGCCGCCGCACCCGCGTGACCCGGCGCGCCGTCGCCTGAGAGAATCGGAGCCATGTCCGCCACGACCGAGCACCCGCCCGTGCCGGAGACCGCCCAGCCGGCCGTGCCCGAGGGGGTCGCCCGCCCGCGCGTCCTCTCCGGGATCCAGCCGACCTCGGACTCCTTCCACCTCGGCAACTACGTGGGTGCGGTCCGGCAGTGGGTGGACCTGCAGCGCGACCACCAGCCGTTCTTCTTCATCGCGGACATGCACGCGCTGACCGTCGACTGGGACCCCAAGGCCCTGCGCGAGCGCACCCTGCGCGGCGCGGCCCAGCTGATCGCGGCTGGTGTCGACCCGGAGCGCTCGGCGATCTTCGTGCAGAGCCACGTGCCCGCCCACGCGCAGCTGGCCTGGGTGCTCAACGGCCTCACCGGCTTCGGCGAGGCGCGCCGGATGACCCAGTTCAAGGACAAGTCGGCCAAGGAGGGCGAGGGCGCCGCGAGCGTGGGCCTGTTCGCCTACCCGGTGCTGATGGCCGCCGACATCCTGCTCTACCGCCCGCACTACGTGCCGGTCGGCGAGGACCAGCGCCAGCACCTCGAGCTTACCCGCGACCTCGCCCAGCGCTTCAACAGCCGCTTCAAGAAGACTTTCCGGCTCCCCGAGCCGTACATCCTCAAGGCGACGGCGAAGCTGTACGACCTCCAGGAGCCGACGAAGAAGATGTCGAAGTCGAGCTCGGCCCCCGGCGGCATCATCGACATGCTCGACGACCCGAAGGTCACCGCGAAGAAGATCCGCTCCGCGGTCACCGACTCCGGCACCGAGGTCCGCTTCGACCAGGAGGAGAAGCCCGGCGTCAGCAACCTGCTCACGATCTACTCGGCCCTCACCGGCGAGTCGGTCGCTGCGCTCGAGGAGCAGTACGCCGGCCGCATGTACGGCGACCTCAAGAAGGACCTCGCCGAGGTGGTGGTCGAGTTCGTCACCCCGTTCCGCGAGCGGACCCTCGAGCTCCTCGACGACCAGGACCACCTCATGCAGGTCCTCGCCAGGGGCGCCGAGACGGCCGGTGCCGTCGCCGAGGCCACCCTGCGCGACGTCTACCAGCGGGTCGGCTTCGTCGCCCCCACCGCCCTGCGCTCCCCGGAGTCCTGATGACGGTGATCGGCGTCGCCATCGCGGTGCCGGAGCCGTGGGCCAGCCAGCTCTACGACTACCGGCTGGCCATCGGCGACCCCACCGCCGCCGGCGTGCCGAGCCACATCACCCTGATCCCGCCGACCGAGGTCGACGGCGACCTCACCGAGGTCGAGGAGCACCTCGCCGAGGCGGCGCGGAGCGTCGCCCCGTTCACCGTGCACCTGCGCGGCACCGCGACCTTCCGGCCGGTCTCGCCGGTGGTCTTCGTGGGCCTCGTCGAGGGGATCTCCCAGTGCGAGCAGCTCGCCGAGGCGGTCCGGCGCGGCCCGCTCGCCGTCGACCTGCACTTCCCCTACCATCCGCACGTCACGATCGCCCACCACCTCGACGACGCCGCCCTGGACCGGGCCTTCGAGGAGCTCGCCGGCTTCGACTGCCGCTTCGACGTCACCGACTTCCACCTCTACGTCCACGACGAGCAGGAGGGCTGGCGCTCCGCCCGCACCTTCCCGCTCTGACGCCTGCCGCACCTCCCCACCGGACCCTCCCGTGCCCGCCCCCGCCGCCCGCGCCCGCGCCGTCCTGGCCCGCGCCCGGCGGCGCTCCGCGGCGGTCGACCACGCCGCCCGGGCGGGTGAGCACTACCTGCGGGTCGAGGGCAACCAGCAGGCCGGCGGGGTCACCTACTACGGCTTCCTGTCGGTCTTCCCGCTGCTCGCGCTGGCGTTCTTCGCCGTCGGCTGGGCCTCCCGGGTCTTCCCCGACGCCCAGGACGCCCTGGTCGACGCGATCGACGCCGTGCTGCCGGGCCTGATCGGCTCCGGCGAGCACGACGTGTCCCTCGAGGACATCGAGGCTGCCCTCGGCTGGGTCTCGTCGATGAGGTTCGCCCTGNCGCGATCGACGCCGTGCTGCCGGGCCTGATCGGCAGCGTCGGGCTCGTCGGCGTCCTCGGCCTGCTGTACGCCGGCCTCGGCTGGGTCTCGTCGATGAGGTTCGCCCTGTCAGTGATGTTCGGCCTCCCGCGCGCCGAGCGGCCGTCGTACCTGCGCGGCAAGGGACGCGACCTCGGCGCGCTCTGCGTCCTGGGCCTCGTGCTGCTGCTCAGCGTCGCCGTCTCCGGTGTCGTCACCCGCCTCTCCGGGGAGGTGCTCGAGCTGGTCGGCCTGGCCAGCAGCCTCGGCTGGTTGCTCTCGGTCGCCGCGCTCGCGCTCGGCGTCGCCATCGGCACCCTGCTGTTCTTCCTCATGTTCCGCCTGCTCGCCGAGCCACCGGCGCCCTCGCACGCGCTGTGGTCCGGCGCCCTGCTCGGTGCCGTCGGCTTCGAGCTGCTCAAGCAGGCCTCCGGCCTGCTGCTGACCCTCACCCAGGGCCGGCCCGCCTTCCAGGCCTTCGGCATCGCCCTGATCCTGCTCGTGTGGATCAACTACTTCTCCCGGGTCGTGCTGCTCGCCGCGGCCTGGGCGCACACCGACGCGAGCCACAACCATCCCGTGGAAGGGGACACCCCGTGAAGCTCGAGCGCAAGCACGCGCTGCTGCTCCTGGCCGTCGCAGCCTGGAACGTCGTGACCTTCGGCAACTTCGCCAGGAACCTCTACGACGCCTGGGACGCGGGGGAGGACCGCGCCACCGGCTACTGGGTCGCGCACAGCGTGCTGATCGTCGTGAACTTCGTGATCGCCGTCCTCCTCGGCTCCCTCGGCTGGAAGGCCCTCCGCGCCAGCAAGTCCTCCTGACCCGTCGAGACGTCAGTTGTGGCGGGTCGAGGCGTCACTTGTGGCGGGTCGAGACGTCACCTGTGGCGGGTTGAAGCGTCATTTGTGGCGGGTCGAGACGTCAGGCGCTCGTACTGACCTCTCGACGTGCCGGAAGTGACGCCTCGACGTGCCGGAAGTGACGCCTCGACGTGCCGGAAGTGACCGCTCGACACGCCACATCTGACGCTTCAACATGCCGGATCTGACCACTCGACACGGGAGGGGCGGGTCAGAGGTTGCTGCCGAGGAGGAAGTACGTCGTCATCGGGCCCTTGCCCTTGACGTCGACCACCTGCGGGTCGCTGAAGGTGTAGCGGCTCTCGAGGAGGGCGTGGGTGGCGGCGGAGACCTGGATGCGGTGGGGGCGGCCGTGCGACTCCATCCGGCTCGCGGTGTTCACCGTGTCGCCCCACAGGTCGTAGGTGAACCGGCGCCGGCCGATGACCCCGGCGACGACGGGGCCGGAGGCGATGCCGATCCGCATCGCGATCGGGCTGGGCCAGGCGGGGGAGAGGCGGGCCAGGGTGCGCTGCATGTCGAGCGCGAGCTCGGCCAGGGACGCGGCGTGGTCGGGGTCCGGCTCCGGCAGGCCGGCGACGGCCATGTAGGCGTCGCCGACGGTCTTGATCTTCTCGATGCCGCGCGCCTCGCAGAGCTCGTCGAACTCGCGGAACATCGTGTCGAGCAGCTGCACCAGGTCCTCGGGCGCGAGCGCCTCGGAGACCGGCGTGAAGCCGACGATGTCGGAGAAGAGCACGCTCACCTCTGGTGCCGAGTCCGCGATCCCGCCCGGCTCGGTGCGCAGCCGGCGCGCGATGGGGGCGGGCAGCACGTTGTGCAGGAGCTCGTCGGAGCGGGCCTGCTCGGCCTCCACCTCGCGCTGGCGCAGGTAGTCGGTGCGGCGCAGCTTCTCGAGCGAGAAGCCGATGACGACGGCGATCGCGGCCAGGCCGAGCGTCGGCGCCACGTTGCGTGCCAGTGCGTCCACGCCCTGCAGCGCGCCGGGGAGGCTGAGGCACACCGCCGTGTAGACCCCGGCCATCACCAGCACGGCGTGCATCCGCAGCCGCAGCAGGCCGATCGCGCCGAAGAGGGTGACCGTGCACGAGGTGGTGAGGTACTCGGTCGGGAAGTCGGCCGCGCGCCCCAGCGTCGTGCCGAGCATCAGCAGCACGACGGTGAGCAGCACCACCGAGGAGACCTGCAGGTGCCGCCCGACCCAGATGGCCCGCCCGGTCACGAGCACCGCGCCGGCGAAGAGGAGCACGACGGCCAGCCGGGCCAGGCTGACGTCGATCTGGAGCTCGTCGAGGACGAGGACGTCGACCACGGCGTAGGTGAGGGTGAGCGCGATCCCGATGTAGAGCGCGAAGCGTCCCTCGGCGAGGCCGCGCACGTCGTCGTACGACGTGAACTCCCGCTCCGCGCGGGCGTCGTCGAGCTCCAGCAGCCACCGCCCCATGTGCAGCTGCACGTGCTGCTCCTGCAGCCAGCCGCCGATCGTCCTCAGCCCCACGCGCCGATCGTGGCAGACCCGGGCGGCCTGGTCCCGCACCGGGCGGAAAAGCGACGCCGGCCCGTCGCGTGGTGCGACGGGCCGGCGATGAGGAGGTGCGCGGGGCTCAGTGGCCGTTCTTGAGCGCGGTGCGCAGGTCCTTGTTGAGCTGCGAGATCACGTCGAGCGGGATCTCCTTGGGGCACGCCGCCGCGCACTCACCGATGTTGGTGCAGCCGCCGAAGCCCTCCGCGTCGTGCTGGCCGACCATGTCGACGACGCGGGACCACCGCTCGGGCTGGCCCTGCGGGAGCTCGCCGAGGTGGGTGATCTTCGCGCCCATGAACAGCGAGGCGGAGCCGTTGGGGCAGGCCGCGACGCAGGCGCCGCAACCGATGCACGTGGCGACGTTGAACGCCCGCATGGCCTTGTCGCGCGGGGCCGGGACCGAGTTGGCCTCGGGCGCCGAGCCGGTGTTCGCGGAGATGTAGCCGCCGGCCTGGATGATGCGGTCGAACGCGGAGCGGTCGACGATCAGGTCCTTGAGCACCGGGAACGGCTCGGCGCGCCACGGCTCGATGGTGATCGTGTCGCCGTCGTTGAACGAGCGCATGTGCAGCTGGCAGGTCGTGGTGACCTCCGGGCCGTGCGCCTGGCCGTTGATCATCAGCGAGCACATGCCGCAGATGCCCTCGCGACAGTCGGAGTCGAACGCGACCGGCTCCTCGCCCTGGGTGACCAGCTGCTCGTTGAGCAGGTCGAGCATCTCCAGGAAGGACATGTCCTTCGAGACGCCATCGAGCTCGTAGGTCTTGATCGCGCCCTCGGCAGTCGGGCCCGCCTGCCGCCAGATCTTGAGGGTGAGCTTCACTTGTAGGACCTCTGCTTCATCTCGATGGCCGTGTAGATCAGGTCTTCCTTGTGCAGGACCGGCTGGCCGCCCTCGTTCGAGTCGCCGCCCCACTCCCACGCGGCCACGTAGGCGAACTCGTCGTCGTGGCGCAACGCCTCGCCGTCCTCGGTCTGCGACTCGGCACGGAAGTGGCCGCCGCAGGACTCGCGCCGGTTGAGCGCGTCGATGCACATCAGCTCGCCGAGCTCGAGGAAGTCGGCGACCCGGCCGGCCTTCTCGAGGTCCTGGTTGAGGGAGTCGGCCGAGCCGAGCACCTTGACGTTCTTCCAGAAGTCGGCGCGCAGGTCGCGGATCTTCTGGATGGCGGTCTTGAGGCCCTCCTCGGTGCGCTCCATGCCGCAGTACTCCCACATGATCGAGCCGAGCTCCTTGTGGTAGCTCTCGACCGAGCGGGTGCCGTTGACCGACATGAACTTGTTGACGCGCTCCTGGACCGACTCGAGCGCCTCGACGACCGCGGGGTGGCTCTCGGAGACGGGCTCGAACGGGCCGTCGGCGAGGTACTCGCGGATCGTGTTCGGGAGCACGAAGTAGCCGTCGGCCAGGCCCTGCATCAGGGCGGAGGCGCCGAGGCGGTTCGCGCCGTGGTCGGAGAAGTTCGCCTCACCGGCGACGAACAGGCCCTCGATGTTCGACTGCAGCTCGTAGTCGACCCACAGGCCGCCCATCACGTAGTGCACGGCGGGGTAGATGCGCATCGGCACCTGGTACGGGTTCTCGCCCGTGATCCGCTCGTACATGTCGAAGAGGTTGTCGTACTTCTCGCGGACCGCGTCCTCGCCGAGGCGGGCGATCGCGTCCTTGAAGTCGAGGTAGACACCGCGACGGACGAGGCGCTCCTCGCCGTCGGCACCGACCTCGGCGACCTGGGGACCGACACCGCGGCCCTCGTCGCACATGTACTTCGCGGCACGCGAGGCGATGTCGCGGGGGACCAGGTTGCCGAAGGAGGGGTAGATCCGCTCCAGGAAGTAGTCGCGGTCCTCCTCGGGGATCTCGCGCGGGTCCTTGTCGCAGTCCGCGGCGTTCTTGGGCACCCAGATCCGGCCGTCGTTGCGCAGCGACTCCGACATCAGGGTCAGTTTCGACTGGTGGCTACCGGTGACCGGGATGCAGGTCGGGTGGATCTGCGTGTAGCAGGGGTTCGCCATGTAGGCGCCCTTGCGGTGCGCACGCCACGCGGCGGTGACGTTCGAGCCCATCGCGTTGGTCGACAGGTAGAAGACGTTGCCGTAGCCGCCGGAGGCGAGGACGACGACGTCGGCGAGGTGGGTCTCGATCGCGCCGGTCACCATGTCGCGCGCGACGATGCCGCGGGCCTTGCCGTCGACGACGATCAGCTCGAGCATCTCGTGGCGGGTGAACTGCTCGACCGTGCCGGCCGCCACCTGGCGCTCCATGGCCTGGTAGGCACCGAGCAGCAGCTGCTGGCCCGTCTGGCCGCGGGCGTAGAAGGTGCGGGACACCTGGACGCCACCGAAGGAGCGGTTGTCGAGCAGGCCGCCGTACTCACGGGCGAACGGGACGCCCTGCGCGACGCACTGGTCGATGATGTTCGCCGAGACCTCGGCGAGGCGGTAGACGTTCGACTCGCGGGCGCGGTAGTCGCCGCCCTTGACCGTGTCGTAGAAGAGGCGGTACGTCGAGTCGCCGTCCTCCTTGTAGTTCTTCGCCGCGTTGATGCCGCCCTGGGCGGCGATCGAGTGGGCGCGACGCGGGGAGTCCTGGTAGCAGAAGGACTTCACGTTGTAGCCGGCCTCGCCGAGCGTGGCGGCGGCGGCGCCGCCGGCCAGGCCGGTGCCGACGATGATGATCGACAGCTTGCGGCGGTTCGCCGGGTTGACGRGCCGGTTCTCGAACTTGCGGGTCGTCCAGCGCTCGGCGATCGGGCCGGTCGGCGCCTTCTCGTCGACGAGCTTCTCGCCGAGCTGGTAGAAGCCAGCGGCGTCGTCGGACTTCTGGACGGGAGCCTCGTTGGTCGGGGTCAGACCGGGGAGGTAGTGGGTTCCTGCAGCCATGGTTTCGTGTGGCCCCTTACTTCTCGATGATGCCGACGAGCACGGACAGCGGAACCAGCGAGAAACCGCCGGCGATGACGATGGCGACGACCCAGCCGGCCGCGCGGGCCCGCGCCCGGGACGCGGCCGAGTTGGTGAGGCCGAGCGTCTGGAGCGAGCTGAACGTGCCGTGGTGGAGGTGGAAGGCGAGGGCGAGCATGGCGACGAGGTAGATGATCGTCATCCACCACAGGTCGAAGGTCTCCACGAGCAGGGCGTAGGGGTTCTCGCCGCCGGTCTCGCCGTTGCTCGGGTTGATCTTGACGATGGTGAAGTTGAGCAGGTGCCACACGACGAAGACCAGCAGCGTCAGGCCGCCCCAGCGCATGGTGCGCGAGGACAGCGACGAGCCGACGTTCTTCTTCGCCACGTACTTCACCGGGCGGGCCTTGGCGGCGCGCTTCCACAGCGCGACCGCGGCGCCCACGTGGGCGAGCAGCGCCACGATGAGGCCGACCCGCATGATCCAGAGGAAGCCCTCGTGCGGGAGCATCGGCTCACCGAGATCGCGCAGGTGGTGCGCGTACTCGTTGAAGGACTCCTCGCCGGAGAAGGCCTTGAGGTTGCCGTACATGTGCCCCAGGACGAAGGCGATGAACAGCAGGCCGCTCACGGCCATCAGGATTTTGAGGGCGATGGTCGTGCGGGCCGCACGAGAGCCCTTGACCAGTTGAGGTCGCGTCGTCGTTGCCACGGAGGGCCACGCTACTCCCGCTACTGGGCGGTAGGTGACCCGGATCATGTGAGATATGCACGTAAGGCAAGCCTTACTCGCGTGAACACTCCGCAACCGGAGGGGCTCGCCCTGGTGACGCGGCGACGGGTGCTGCAGCTCAGAGCACCGCGCCGGGGTTGAGGATCCCGTCGGGGTCGAGCGCGTCCTTGATCCGCCGGTTGAGGGCCATCACGTCGGGCCCGAGCTGGTCGGGCAGCGGCCCTTTCTTGGCGCGGCCGACGCCGTGCTCGCCGGTGATCGTGCCGCCGAGCCGGATCGCGAGCGCCATGACCGCGTCGAACGCCCGCCGCGCACCGGCCGCGGAGGCCGGGTCGGCGGCGTCGTACACGACGAGGGGGTGGGTGTTGCCGTCACCGGCGTGCGCGACGAGGGCGATCTCGACGCCGCACTCGCGGGCGACCTCGCCGATCCCGTCCACGAGGTCGGGCAGCAGCGGCACCGGGACGCCGACGTCCTCGAAGAGCACGCTGCCGCGCGCCTCGAGGGCGTGGAAGGCGTTGCGGCGCGCGGAGACGAACAGCTCGGCCTCGTCGGCGTCGGTGGTGGTGAAGACCTCGTCCGCGCCGGCGGCCTCGCACCACTCGCGGACGATCGCGACCTCCTGCTCGCACGATCCCGGCGGCGCGTCGGACTGCGCCACGAGCAGCGCACCCGCCGTGCGGTCGAGGCCGTGCGAGCGCCAGTCCTCGACGGCGTTGATGGTCACGCCGTCCATCAGCTCCAGCATCGAGCAGCGGACCCGGCTTCGGATCGCGACCACGGCCTCCGACGCCGCGACCACGGACGGGAAGGTGCTGACCAGGGTGGCGCCGGCGACCTGGCGGGGGATCAGCCGCAGCACGGCCCGGGTGATGACGCCGAGGGTGCCCTCGCTGCCGACGAAGAGCTTCATCAGCGACAGCCCGGCGACGTCCTTGATCTGCTTGCCGCCGAGCCGGACCAGCGTGCCGTCGGCGAGCACGACGTCCATGCCGAGCACGTAGTCGGTGGTGACGCCGTACTTCACGCAGCACAGGCCGCCGGCGTTGGTCGCGAGGTTGCCGCCGATCGAGCAGATCTCGTACGACGACGGGTCGGGCGGGTACCACAGCCCGTGCTCCGCCGCGGCGCGCTTCACCTCCGCGTTCAGCGCACCGGGCTCGACCACGGCGACCTGGCTGGCCGGGTCGATCTCGATCGCACGCATCCGGTCCAGCGAGATGGTGATCCCGCCGTCGACCGCGGACGAGCCGCCGGACAGGCCGGTGCCGGCGCCGCGGGGCACCACCGGGACGCGGTGCCGGGCGGCCCAGCGGACCGCGGCCTGCACCTGCTCGGCGTCCTCCGCGCGCACCACCGCGACCGGTTGCCCGGCCGAGCCGTCGCGGGCGAAGTCCTCGCGGTACTTCTCGACCTCCGCGGCACCGGTGACCACCACGCCGGGCGGCAACGCGGCGACGAGCTCGTCGAGAGGTGCTTCGACCATCGTGGCGTCGGCCTCCATGGGCCGAGTCTGCCAGCCGTCGTGGCCGGGCACAGGAGGTTGCGCACGTGGTTCCCGTGGGGGCTCCAGGACGGCGCGGTCGGGGGCGGGTGGTGGTCGCGGGTTGTCGCGGGTTGTCGCGGGTCGTCGCGGGTACCGGCGCGTGATCGACGCCGCTTATCGGGCGATGGAAAGGGCGTCTTTGACTTGCCTCGGGGCGCAGGCCACGCTGAAGGCGGCGCTGGATCGGGACGCGGACTGCACGACGGACCAGGAAGTGGGATGGCACGCATGGGCTCGGACGAGGACCCGAAGGACGACCTGCAGGTCTCGGCGCCGAAGAAGTGGGCCGCCGGCGTTCCCGCCGTGGCGCACGCGATGGAGTTCTCCCTCGCCCAGGCCGGCCCACGCCGTACGGCGCTGACGCTGTTCAACCTCAACCAGACCGACGGCATCGACTGCCCGGGCTGCGCCTGGCCCGACCCGAAGCACCGGCACCGCAACGAGTACTGCGAGAACGGCGCCAAGCACGTCGCTGACGAGGCGACCACCCGCCGCGTCACGCGCGAGTTCTTCGCCGAGCACGCGGTCGCCGAGCTCGACCAGAAGTCCGACCTGTGGCTGAACCAGCAGGGCCGGCTGACCGAGCCGGTGGTCAAGCGCCCCGGCGGCACGCACTACGAGCCGATCAGCTGGGACGACGCCCTCGACCTGGTGGCGGGCGAGCTCACCTCCCTGGGCTCGCCGGACGAGGCGATGTTCTACACCTCCGGCCGGGTCAGCAACGAGGCGGCGTTCCTGCTGCAGCTGCTCGCCCGCACGTACGGCACCAACAACCTGCCGGACTGCTCGAACATGTGCCACGAGTCGAGCGGGTCCGGGCTCGGGGAGACGCTCGGCGTCGGCAAGGGGACCGTCTCGCTGGAGGACATCCACCAGGCCGACCTGGTGTTCGTGGTGGGCCAGAACCCCGGCACCAACCACCCGCGGATGCTGACCGCGCTCGAGGAGACCAAGCGCAACGGCGGCAGGGTGATCGCGGTCAACCCCCTGCCCGAGGCCGGGCTCTTCCGGTTCAAGAACCCGCAGAAGCCGCGTGGCGTCGTGGGCCGCGGCACCCCGATCGCCGACCGCTTCCTCAAGATCCGCCCGGGCGGCGACCTGGCCCTGTTCCAGGCGCTCAACCGGCTGCTGCTGGAGGCCGAGGACGACGCCCCGGGCACCGTGCTCGACCACGACTTCATCCAGTCCGACACCACCGGCTTCGACGAGTTCGCCGCCCACACCCGCACCGTCACCTGGGAGCACGTGCTCGAGGCGACCGGCCTGGCCCGCGACGAGATCGAGGCCGTGCACCGCGAGGTCCTCGCCAGCCGGCGGGTCATCGTGTGCTGGGCGATGGGCCTGACCCAGCACCGCCACGGCGTGCCGACGATCCGCGAGATCGTGAACTTCCTGCTGCTGCGCGGCAACCTCGGCCGTCCCGGCGCGGGTGTGTGCCCGGTCCGCGGTCACAGCAACGTGCAGGGCGACCGCACGATGGGGATATGGGAGCGACCCACCGACGAGTTCCTCGACGCCCTCGGCAGGGAGTTCTCCTTCGAGCCGCCGCGCGAGCACGGCTACGACTCCGTCGCCGGCGTGAAGGCCATGCTCGAGGGCAGGGCGAAGGTCTTCATCGGCTTCGCCGGCAACTTCGTGCGCGCCATGTCCGACAGCGCCGTGACCGAGGACGCCCTGCGCCGCTGCCGGCTGACCGTCCAGGTCTCGACGAAGCTCAACCGCTCCCACACCGTGTGCGGCGAGACCGCGCTCATCCTGCCGACCCTCGGGCGCAGCGACCGCGACGTCCAGGCCAGCGGCGAGCAGTTCGTCACCGTCGAGGACTCGATGAGCGAGGTCCACCAGTCCCGCGGCCGTCTCGACCCTGCCTCGCCGCACCTGCTGAGCGAGGTCGCGATCATCTGCAGGCTCGCCCGCCGCACGCTGCGCGAGGGTACGCCGGGCGCCGCGATCCCCTGGGAGGACTTCGAGGCCGACTACAGCCGGATCCGCGACCGGATCTCCCGCGTCGTGCCGGGCTTCGAGGACTTCAACGCCCGGGTCGCCGAGCCCGGCGGCTTCCGCCTGCCGAGCCCGGTCAACGAGCGCCGCTACCCGACGCCGAGCGGCAAGGCGGTCTTCTCCTGCAACGACCTGGACATGATCACCGCCCCGCCGGGCCACCTGGTGCTGCAGAGCCTGCGCTCGCACGACCAGTGGAACACCATCCCCTACGCGATGAACGACCGCTACCGCGGCGTCCACGACGCCCGCCGGGTGGTGATGGTGAACCCGGTCGACCTGGCCGAGCTCGGCCTCGAGGACCGCCAGCTCGTCGACATCGTCAGCGTGTGGACGGACGGCTCCGAGCGGCGCGCCGAGGGCTTCCGGGTCGTGTCCTACCCGGCCGCGCGCGGGTCCGCCGCGTCCTACTACCCCGAGACCAACGTGCTGGTCCCGCTCGACAGCATCGCCGACGTCAGCCGCACGCCGACCTACAAGGGCGTCATCGTCCGGCTCGAGCCGGCCGGCAGCGCGGGCTGACCGCGCACGAGGAGAGGAGCCGCCGATGGGCCGCGTGACCGCACGGCGCAGGGTGCTGCGCATCCGCGACGGGGTCGTCGACCAGCGTCCCGACACCCTCGCGGCCGAGGAGCCGATGGAGATCCGGGTCGGCGSCCGGCCGCTCACCGTGACCATGCGCACGCCCGGCGACGACTTCGACCTCGCCGTGGGCTTCCTGGTCGGTGAGGGCGTGGTGCGCACCGCCGCCGACGTGGTGACGGCGCGCTACTGCGCCGGCGCGACCGAGGACGGCAGCAACACCTACAACGTCGTCGACGTCGCGCTCGCGCCGTCCGTGCCGCCGCCGGACGCGTCGCTGGAGCGCAGCTTCTACACCACCTCCTCGTGCGGCCTGTGCGGCAAGGCGAGCCTCGACGCCGTGCGTACGGCGTCGGCCTGGTCCGTCGCCGACGACCCGCTCCGCGTCACGTCGGAGCTGCTGGCCGCCCTGCCCGTGCGGCTGCGCGAGGCGCAGCGGGTCTTCGACCGCACCGGCGGGCTGCACGCGGCGGGGCTGTTCTCCGCCGACGGCGAGCTGCTCGTCGTGCGCGAGGACGTCGGGCGTCACAACGCGGTCGACAAGGTCGTCGGCCACGCACTGCGCAACGACCTGCTGCCGCTGCGCGGCACGGTGCTCGCCGTCAGCGGGCGCGCGTCCTTCGAGCTCGTGCAGAAGGCCGTGATGGCAGGGATCCCCGCACTGGCGGCGGTCTCCGCGCCCTCGTCGCTCGCGGTCGACCTGGCCGAGGAGCAGGGGATGACCCTCGTCGGGTTCCTGCGCGGTGCGTCGATGAACGTCTACGCCGGCGCTGAGCGGGTCGTCGTCGACGAGCCCGCACTGCTCGGCTGACCGCTCAGCCGGCGACGCCGGCCGTGCTCCCGGCGACCTCGCTGAGGTCGACCTCGCGGGCGACCTCGACCAGCGCGCGGGTCAGCAACGACTCGGGGCCGTGGCCGGCGAGCACGAGCCCGACCTGGTAGCTGCGCCGCGGTCGGGGGAGCGGCAGCGCACGGATGCCCTCCGGCACGCCGAAGCTCGGCAGCCAGGTGTGCGGGACGACGCTGGACAGGCCCATCGACACCACGTGGTCGTAGATCGCGGAGATGGTGTCGGTCTCGACGACGACGCGGGCCTCGGTGCCGGTGTCGGCGAGGTGGCCGTCGATGATCCGGCGGTTCTGCATGTCCGGCGTCAGCAGGCACAGCGGCGCCGCAGCGGCGTCGGACCAGTCGGCGCCGTCCCGGCGGCCCAGCGCCCCGTCGGCCGGTGTCAGCAGGAGGTAGCGCTCGCGGTAGAGCGGCACCACCCGGACCGGGCCGAGCGGCTCCCCGTCCACGTAGGTCATGCCCACGTCGATGTCGAAGTCGTTGAGCCGGCGCACGATCTCCCGCGAGGACGTCGACTCCAGCAGGAAGCGGACCAGCGGGTGCCGCTGGCGCAACGGCGTCGTGAGCAGCGACGCGACGCTCAGCGCCGTCGGGATCGCGCCGATCCTCAGCGTCCCCGACAGCTCGCCGCGCATCGCCGCGAGATGCTGGTCGAGCGCCGCCCGCTCGGCGAGCATCTGCTGCGCCCAGTGCAGCACCTCCTCGCCCTCGGGGGTGAACCCCTCGAACCGCTGGCCCCGCTTGACGACCTGCACGCCGAGCTCGCGCTCGAGCTTGCGAATGCCGGCCGACAGGGCGGGCTGCGTGACGTGGCAGGACTCCGCAGCCCGGCCGAAGTGGCCCTCGCGCGCCAGCGCGGCGAGGTACTCCAGGCGACGCAGCAGCATGCGCCATGCCTACCACGGCGGCGGGCGCCGTCCGGTCAGGCGCGAGCCCCCGCCCGCACGGCGAGGTGGCGGGCGAGCAGCTCGTCCACCGCGTCGGCCCACGTGCGCCGCAGCGCCCACGAACGGGCCTCGCTGCCGAGCAGGTGCCGGTGCGGGTCGGCCGCGACCGCGGCCACCGCACCGACCAGGTCGCGGGTGCTGCCCGGCGGGTAGAGCACCCCGGTCGAGAGGTGGTCCACGACGCTGCGGGCGCCACCCGACCGCGGCGCGACGAGGGGTACGCCGGACGCGGCGGCCTGCGGGCCAGCCAGCCGCGCTCGGGTCCCTCGCCGACGACCACGACGCGGAGACCGGGCAGGGCGGCGAGGCCGGCCAACCGTCGTACCCCGGCGGGCTTGTGGAGCCCACCGACGTAGCCCACCACCACCCGCGGGCCACCGGGCGAGCTCGCCCGCGACCACACCGAGTGCAGCCACGGGTCGCGCAGCCGCGGGGTGAAGGCGCGCACGTCCACGCCGGGCTCCCACAGGTGGGCGACGACGCCCATCTCGGCTGCCCGGCCGACCATCCACGGCGACGTGACCAGCACCGTGTCGGCGTGCTCAACGATGCGCGAACGCCAGTGGTCGGCGGCGAGGTCGAGGACCGCGGACTGCTCGACCACGATGCTGCGGACGCCGGTGCGGGCGGCGTGACGCACCGCCTTGCGCCCGACGTGGCGCGGGGTGTGGGCCTGGACGACGTCGGGCTCGAAGGCGTCGACGGCAGCGCGGACCTGGCTGCCGGTGGACTCGGGCTGCCGGACGCGGACGACCTCACAGCCGCGGTAGCTGCGCAGGCCCGGCCCCGGGGCGACGATCCGCACGGTGTGGCCGAGGTCGACGAGCCGGTCCACGGTCGCCTTGATGGTGACCGTCGTGCTGTCGACCGTGGGGTAGAAGCTGTCGGTCGCGAGCAGGATCCTCATGGGCTCCACGGTCCGCCGTGCGTGTGACGTGCTCCACCACCCGCAGGTAGCGGAACGGTGAACTCCAGGGGGCGCTCAGGGGCGGCGCAGCAGGCCGAGCGCCGCGACCACGACGGCCCACACCCCGAGCAGGCTGCTGACGGGGAAGAGCGGGTCGAAGGTGTCGACGAACGCGATCGTCGCCGACGCCACCGCGAAGGCGACGCCGCCGACGGTGCCGGCGACGGCGAGCACGCGGTTGCCAGCGCACCGGTCAGGCCGCCGACGACGGCGAGCGCGGCCATCGCCAGGCCCCACACCGGGTTCACGAGCGTCTCCACGCCCATGAACAGCCCGGCGAGCGGGGTCATCTCGCCGTCGGCGATGCCGTCAGCCTGGGTGCCCGCCAGCAGGGCCACCAGCGCGCCGGCGGTCGCGACGACGGAGACGATCGTGGCCACGCGGAGCGTGCGTCGTACCGGCGCCGGCCAGCCGGCCTGCCGGTAGAGCGCGACGAGGCCGGCGGCGAGGCCGGCGAAGCCGAGCAGGCCGACGGCGTGCGCGGGGTACCAGAGGTTGTCGACGAGCATCGAGTGCAGCTGGGCGGTCTTGTCGCCCTCGTCGCTGCCCTGGGGGTGCATCGGGCCGCTGGCGACCCAGGCGACGCCGCCCACGACGAGCAGGGCGGCGCCGAGGCGGTCGAGGATCGGGGAGGTCCGGGACGTCGCCCGGTGGTCGGTGGAGGTCATGCCTCCACGCTCGCCCCGGCAGGCGTCCGGCACATCGGGGGCGGCCCTCGCCGGTTCGAGGGAGAACCCTCGTGCGCCGGGGCCGCCGGCGTGCCAGCATCAGGACATGGTGCCCACAGCCGGGCGCGAGGCCGCCGTCGCCGCGGTCGCGGTCGTCGTCCTGGGCCTGGTCAGCGGCGGGTTCTCGCTCGGCTTCGCGTGGAGCAACCTGCACAACGCGCTGCTCGCCGTCTCCTTCGCGGCCGTGGGCCTCTACGTGCTGCGGGCCCGGCCGCGCCACCTCATCGACGGGCTCTTCGTCGTCGCCGGCGTGCAGTCGGCGGTGATGTTCTTCGGCCGCCAGTACGGCCTGCACGAACCCGCGCTGCCCGCCTCGGACTGGCTCGCCTGGCTCTCCATCTGGCAGGTGCCGCTGGAGATGGCCCTCGTCGGGACCGCGCTGCTGACCTTCCCGAGCGGCCGGCTCCTGTCGCCGGCCTGGCGCTGGCCGCTCGGCGCGATGCTCGGCCTGTGCGGGCTGCTCGCACTGGCCTCGGCGCTCTGGCCGATCGAGGACGACTGGCGCCACGGCGACATCGAGTTCCCGTTCGTGCTCGGCGACCCGGAAGCGGCGCGCGCGGTGCTCGTGCCGGTCCAGCTCACCTGCTACCAGAGCTTCCTGCTGCTGTGGGTGGTGGCGGTCGTCGTCCGCGCGCGGCGGGCCGGCGACGACGAGACGCCAGCTGCGGTGGCTGGTCTCCGCGGTGACGCTCATGGCCGTCGTGCTGGTCGTTGGCACGGTCGTGGCCGGCACCGTCGTCCCCGGGCTGCTCGCCGCCTCGCTGATCCCTCTCGCCGCCGGGGTCGCGGTGGTCAAGCACCGGCTCTACGACATCGACCCGGTCATCGACCGCACGATCGTCGTCGGTGCGCTGGCGGTGCTGGTGACGGCCGGCTACGTCGTGCTCGTCGTCGGGGTCGGCCAGCTCCTGCCGGTGCCCGAGGGCGTGCTGTSGGKGGKGGCGACGGCCGTCGTCGCCGTCGCCTTCGAGCCCGTACGACGCCGTGCCCAGCAGCTGGCGACCCGGCTCGTGCACGGCCGGCGTGCCACCCCCTACGAGGCGCTGGCTGCGCTGTCCGAGCGGGTCGAGGACTCCCCGGACGACCTGCTCGCCGGCGTCGCGGCCACCGTCGCGAACGCCGTGGGTGCCGAGCAGGTCGTCGTGTGGGCGGGTGCCGAGGACCGGCTCCGGGCGGTCGCGGCTTGGCACCCACGGCGAGCTGCCCGAGCGCCCGGCGCCGGGCACGCTGTGCCGCGAGGCCCGGCTGGCGGGGGAGGTGCGCGGCGCGGTGTCGGTGCACAAGCCGGCCGGAGCCCCGCTGACCGCCGCCGAGGTGCGGCTGCTCGCCGACCTCGCCGGCCAGGTCGCGCTGGCGATCGACCGGCAGGAGAAGGACGAGGAGCTGCGCGCCGCCGCCCGCCGCGTGGTCACCGCGCAGGACGCGGCGCGGCGCCGGATCGAGCGCGACCTGCACGACGGCGCCCAGCAGCGCCTGCTCGCCCTGGGGGCCGAGCTCGGCGGCATCGCCCAGCGAACGTCGTCGGCCGACGACGACCTCGCCCGGGCGCGGCGCGGGACCGGCTGCTGGAGGCGACCGCGGAGCTGCGGGTGCTCGCCCGCGGGCTCCACCCGCAGGTGCTCGCTCAGGACGGGCTCGCCGCCGCCCTCGCGTCGCTGGCCGACACCGCGCCGCTCCCGGTCCGCCTCGACCTGCGCCTGCCCGACCGGCTTCCGGCGGAGGTCGAGGCGACGGCGTACTTCCTGGCGAGCGAGGCGGTCACCAACGCCGCACGGCACTCCGGCGCGGGCGTCGTCTGCCTGACCGCGCGCCGCACGCGCGGCGGGCTCGAGGTGGAGGTGGCCGACGACGGGGTCGGCGGCGCCGACGCGAGCCGGGGGAGCGGGCTGCAGGGCCTGGCCGACCGCCTGGCGGTGCTGGGCGCCCGGCTGGTCGTGTCCAGCCCCACGGACGGCGGCACCCGGGTGCGGGCGGTGATCCCGTGCGCGTGATCCTGGCCGACGACGGCGTGCTCTTCCGCGAGGGCCTCGCCCGGCTGCTGCAGGAGGCGGGGGGTGGACGTGGTCGGCCAGGCCGGCGACGCCCCCGGCCTGCCCGCGCTCGTCGAGGCCGACCCTCCCGACGCCGTCGTCGACCTGCGGATGCCCCCTGGCTTCGGCACCGAGGGCATCGACGTCGCGGTCCGGATCCGCCAGGCGCTCCCGCAGGTCGCCGTGATGCTGCTGTCGCAGTACGTCGAGGCGCACCACGCGCTGCGGCTGATGACCGAGTTCGACGGCCGGGTGGGCTACCTGCTCAAGGACCGGGTCTCCGACCCCGCCGTCTTCGCCGGCGACCTGCGCCGCATCTTCGCGGGCGAGGTGGTGATCGACGCCGAGCTGGTCACCCGGCTGCTCACCCGCCGTCGCGAGCGCGACCCGCTGGAGGCGCTGACCGCCCGCGAGCGCGCAGCGCTGGTGCTGATGGCGCAGGGACTGTCGAACGTCGCGATCGCCGACGAGCTCTGCCTGAGCCCGAAGACCGTCGAGGCGCACGTCAGCAGCATCTTCACCAAGCTCGACCTGCCACCGAGCGAGCGGGACAACCGCCGCGTGCTCGCCGTGCTGCGCTTCCTCCGGCAGCAGTAGCCACCGGCGGGGACGGGCGTGCGCCGGCCCCGCTCCGATCGGCCTTGCTCCGATGTCGGTGGTCGCACCTACGTTGGCGGGATGGACATGAAGCTCGAGCTGGTGATGGTTCCGGTGACCGACGTCGACCGGGCCAAGGAGTTCTACGTGCGGGCCGGTTTCAACGCCGACCACGACCAGACGGTCAGCGAGGAGGTCAGGTTCGTGCAGCTCACCCCACCGGGGTCCGGCTGCTCGATCGCGGTCGGCAAGGGCCTGACCGGGATGGCGCCGGGCTCGCTCGACAACCTGCAGATGGTCGTCGCCGACGCCGACGAGACCCACTCCGCGCTGACCGCACGCGGCATCGACGTCTCGCCCGTCGAGGACCTGCCGTGGGGGCGGTTCGTCCGCTTCGCCGACCCCGACGGCAACCGGTGGGCGCTGCAGCAGCTGCCGGACTGGAGCGGGTCGGTGGCTACTGCCCGGTAGCCGGACATATCTCACACCGGCAGTAACCGGGGTCATGTCGCGGTTAGGCTTGACCCTCGTGACTGACTCGCCCCTGACGTTGGCGCAACCCGAGGACGCGCACACGCGCGCCGAGTGGGAGGCTGCCACCGCCGCCGTGCTGCGCAAGACGCGCAAGCTCGGCGACAACGACCCTGACGGTGCCGTGTGGGACAAGCTGACCCGCACCACGCTGGACGGCATCGGCATCACGCCGCTGGGCCTGCCCGGTGTCGAGCCGACACCCGTCCGGCCGACCCGGCAGGGGGCGTGGGACATCCGCAGCCTCGTCAGCGGGCCCGACGCGAAGCTCGCCAACGAGGCCGCCCTGGTCGACCTCGACGGCGGCGTCACCAGCCTGGCCGCCGACGAGCAGACCGACGTCGCGGGCGTGCTCGCTGGAGTGCTGCTCGACCTCGCGCCCGTCGTCCTCGACGCCCCGAGCGCGACCACCGCGGTCGCCGAGGCCTTCCTCGCGCTCCCCGGCGCCAAGCACCCCGACAGCAACCTGGGCATCGACCCGCTCGGCGTCATGCTGCGCGAGGTCCCGATCGCCGTGGACGAGGCCGTCGCCGAGCTGCAGGTGCTGGCGCGCAAGGCGCACCAGAACGACGTCCGCGCGATCGTCGTCGACGCCACCGCGGCGCACGACCTCGGCGCCAGCGACGCGCAGGAGCTCGGCTGGTCCATCGCCGCCGGCGTCGCCTACCTGCGCTGGCTCACCGACCACGGGCTCTCCGTCGACGAGGCCGCGGGGCAGCTCGAGTTCCGCTACGCCGCGACCGACGAGCAGTTCCCGACCATCGCCAAGCTGCGCGCCGCCCGCGTGCTGTGGGCTCGCGTGCTCGAGCTGAGCGGCGCCACCGCGACCGGCCAGCGCCAGCACGCCGTCACCAGCCGACCGATGCTCAGCAAGTACGACCCGTACGTGAACATGCTGCGCGGCACGGTCGCTGCCTTCGCGGCCGGCGTCGGCGGCGCGGACGCGGTCACCGTCCTGCCGTTCGACAGCGCCAACGGCCTGCCGGACGCGTTCGGCAGGCGGATCGCGCGCAACGTCAACCACCTGCTCATCGACGAGTCCCACGTCGCCGCCGTCGCCGACCCGGCCGGTGGTGCGTACGCCGTCGAGCAGCTCACCGCCGACCTGGCCGAGGCCGGCTGGGCGGAGTTCCAGCGGCTTGAGCAGGAGTGGGAGAACGGCCACGACTTCGACCCGTTCCGCGCCCGGATCGCCGAGGTGGTCGCGAAGCGCGAGGCGGAGATCGCGCGCCGCAAGCGCCCGGTGACCGGCCTCAGCGAGTTCCCGAACCTCACCGAGGCGCTGCCCGAGCGCGCGCCCGACCCGCTCAACGACCGGGTCCGCCGCTACGGCGCCTCCTTCGAGGCGCTGCGCGACGAGCCCGCCGCGAAGCCGGTCTTCCTGGCCACGCTCGGCACCATCGCCCAGCACACCGCCCGGGCCACGTTCATCAGCAACCTGCTCGCCGCCGGCGGCATCGCGGTCGAGCCCGCGGGCGCCACCTCCGGTGTCGAGGACCTGCTGGCGGCCTACCAGGGCCAGCCGGTCGTGTGCCTCGCCGGCACCGACGCGGCCTACGGCGAGTGGGGCGCGGCGGCCATCGCCGCGCTGCGTGAGGCCGGTGCCCAGCACGTGATCATCGCCGGCAAGCCGGACGCCGTGGACGCGGAGGTCGACGACGCCGCTGCCATGGGGGTCGACGCCCTGGCGTTCCTGACTGCGACGAGGGAGAAGTTGGCGTGAGCATCCCCAAGAGCTTCGCGGGCCTGTCGCTCGCCTCCGACCGGGCCGCCACCGGCGCGCCCGACCTCCCGGGCGGCGAGGGCTGGAAGAGCCCCGAGGGCATCGAGGTCAAGCCGTCGTACGGCCCGGCGGACGTCGCCGGCCTGGACGCGCTGGACACCTACCCGGGCCTGAGCCCGTTCCTGCGCGGGCCCTACCCGACGATGTACACCACCCAGCCCTGGACCATCCGGCAGTACGCCGGCTTCTCCACCGCCGAGGAGTCCAACGCCTTCTACCGCCGCAACCTCGCGGCCGGCCAGAAGGGCCTCTCGGTCGCGTTCGACCTCGCGACCCACCGCGGCTACGACTCCGACCACCCGCGCGTGCGCGGTGACGTCGGCATGGCCGGCGTGGCGATCGACTCGATCTACGACACCCGCACCCTGTTCGACGGCATCCCGCTCGACCAGATGTCGGTGTCGATGACGATGAACGGCGCGGTGCTGCCCGTCCTCGCGCTCTACATCGCCGCGGCCGAGGAGCAGGGGGTGAAGCCGGAGCAGCTCTCGGGGACCATCCAGAACGACATCCTCAAGGAGTTCATGGTCCGCAACACCTACATCTACCCGCCGGCGCCGTCGATGCGGATCATCTCCGACATCTTCGCGTTCACCAGCCAGCGGATGCCGCGGTTCAACTCGATCTCGATCTCCGGCTACCACATGCAGGAGGCCGGGGCGACCGCCGACCTCGAGCTGGCCTACACGCTCGCCGACGGCGTCGAGTACATCCGCGCCGGCCTCGAGTCGGGCCTGACCATCGACCAGTTCGCGCCGCGCCTGTCGTTCTTCTGGGCGATCGGCATGAACTTCTACATGGAGGTCGCGAAGATGCGCGCGGCCCGGGCGCTGTGGAGCCGGCTGGTGCGCCAGTTCGACCCGCAGAACCCGAAGTCGCTGTCGCTGCGCACCCACTCGCAGACCTCCGGCTGGTCGCTGACCGCGCAGGACGTCTTCAACAACGTGGGCCGCACCGCGATCGAGGCGATGGCCGCGACCCAGGGCCACACCCAGTCCCTGCACACCAACGCCCTCGACGAGGCGATCGCGCTGCCGACCGACTTCTCGGCCCGCATCGCCCGCAACACCCAGCTGCTGCTGCAGCAGGAGAGCGGCACGACGTTCACGATCGACCCGTGGGCCGGCTCCTACTACGTGGAGAAGCTGACCCACGACCTCGCCGAGCGCGCGTGGGCGCACATCCAGGAGGCCGAGGCCGCCGGAGGCATGGCCGCCGCCATCGAGCAGGGCATCCCGAAGATGCGCATCGAGGAGGCCGCCGCCCGCACCCAGGCGCGGATCGACTCCGGCGCCCAGAAGGTCATCGGCGTCAACACCTACCGGCTCGAGGCCGAGGACCCGCTGGAGGTCCTCAAGGTCGACAACGACGAGGTCTACCGCCAGCAGGTCGCCAAGCTCGAGCGGCTGCGCGCCGAGCGCAACCAGTCCGACGTGGACGCCGCGCTCGAGGCGCTGACCCGCTCCGCCGACACCGGCGACGGCAACCTGCTCGACCTCGCCGTCGCGGCTGCGCGCCACAAGGCGACCGTCGGCGAGATCTCCGCCGCCCTGGAGAAGGTCTACGGTCGCCACCAGGCGGTCATCCGTACGATCAGCGGCGTGTACCGCGACGAGGCCACGGAGGCCGGAGACACCCTGCTCGGCCAGGTGCGCCAGGCGACCGACGAGTTCGCCGAGGCGGAGGGCCGCCGGCCCCGCATCCTGGTCGCCAAGATGGGCCAGGACGGCCACGACCGCGGCCAGAAGGTCGTCGTGTCCGCGTTCGCGGACATGGGCTTCGACGTCGACGTGGGCCCGCTGTTCTCCACCCCCGAGGAGGTCGCGCAGCAGGCGATCGACGCCGACGTGCACATCGTCGGTGTGTCGTCGCTCGCCGCCGGCCACCTCACCCTGCTCCCGGCGCTCAAGGCGGCGCTGGCCGAGCAGGGTCGTGACGACATCATGGTCGTCATCGGAGGCGTGATCCCGCCCGACGACGTACCGACCCTGAAGGAGATGGGCGCCGCGTCCGTCTTCCTGCCGGGCACGGTCATCGCCGAGTCGGCGCTCGACCTCCTCGCCAAGCTCCGCGACACCCTCGGCCACTGACGGCCACGGGATGGACGTCGCGGCCCTGATCGACGGGATCCGCGAGGGCCGGCGCGCGCAGGTCGCGCGCGCCATCACCCTCGTGGAGTCGACCGCGCCCCGCCACCGGGCGGCGGCCCGGGAGCTGCTGACCGAGCTCGCTCCCGGTGCCGACGGCCCGACGGCGGTGCGGGTCGGGATCTCGGGCGTCCCCGGCGTGGGCAAGTCGACCTTCATCGAGGCGCTCGGCGGCCAGCTCACCGCCGGCGGGCACAAGGTCGGCGTGCTGGCCGTGGACCCGTCGTCGGTGCGCACCGGCGGCTCGGTGCTCGGCGACAAGACGCGGATGGCCGAGCTGTCCGCAGACCCGAACGCGTTCATCCGGCCCTCGCCGTCGGCGGGGACGCTCGGGGGAGTGGCCCGCGCGACCAGCCAGGCGATGACCGTCCTCGAGGCCGCCGGGTACGACGTCGTGCTGGTCGAGACCGTCGGCGTCGGCCAGTCCGAGGTGACCGTCGCGGGGATGGTCGACACCTTCCTGTTCCTCACCCTCGCCCGCACCGGCGACCAGCTGCAGGGCATCAAGAAGGGCATCCTCGAGCTCGCCGACGTCATCGCGGTCAACAAGGCCGATGGTGACCGCGAGGGCGAGGCCCGCGCCGCCGCCCGCGAGCTTGCCGGCGCGCTGCGGATGGTGCGCGGCCACGACGAGTGGGCGACCCCCGTCGTCACCTGCTCCGGTCTCACCGGCACCCGCGTCGACGAGGTCTGGGCGCAGGTCCTCGCCCACCGCGAGCACCTCGGCGACGCCGGGCTCACCCGCAAGCGAGCCCGCCAGCAGCTCGACTTCACCTGGGCCCTCGTGCGCGACGAGCTCGACCAGCGCCTGCGGCACGACCCCGGCGTCCGCGCCGTGCAGGAGGAGGTCCGCGAGGCCGTGCTCTCCGGCGACCTCAGCGCCCCGCTCGCCGCCGACCGGATCCTCGCGGCCTACGACAGCAGGGACGGCTCCGGCCAGTCCTGACCGGCCAGTCCGGCCGACCGCCACTGGTCCGGACATTTGGCGGGCGTTTCGCAAAATTTCGACCGTTCCTCTGACAGGTCTGGTGGGCGACCGCACGATCGTCCGGTCGTCACTCCCGCGACACCTGCCGGCTCGGGTCCGGCAGCCATCCGAGACCCGGAGGTTGCCTGAATGTCCTTCAACCGCCTGCGTCGTGCCCTCGTCGCCACCGGCCTCGCCGCCGCCGTGGCCGGCACGACCCTGGTCCCCAGCACCGCGGCCGCACCGGTCGCCACGCCGGTGGCCAAGAACCTGTTCAGCCCGCTCAGCGTGGCCGTCGGCGGCGACGGCACGCTGTACTACACCGAGAACTTCGCCGGGAATCTGTGGATGAAGAAGCCCGGCAAGCCCCGCAAGGTGCTCTACTCCGCCCCGGAGGCCGAGGTCGGCGGCGTGTCCGTCGAGGGCAAGGCCGTCTACTTCATCCGCAACGCCAAGGTGATGAAGAAGGTCGGCTCCAACCGCGCCAAGCTCCTCGCCGACCTGGGCGCCTACGAGGCCGCCCGCAACCCCGACAAGGACGTCCGCTACGGCGCGGTCGGCCTCTCCCCGGAGTGCGCGGACTCCTGGCCCACCGGGGAGGGCTCCTTGCCACTGTCCTACACCGGCATCGTCGAGTCCCACCCGTACGCCACGGCCGTCCACAAGGGCGTCGTCTACGTCGCCGACGCTGCCGCCAACGCGGTGTTCCGGATCCGCGACGGCAAGGTGAGCACGACCGTCCTGCTGCCCGCCGTGCCGGTCAAGATCACCCCCGAGGTCGCCGAGGAGGCCGGCCTGCCCGACTGCGCGATCGGGGCGACGTACCGCTTCGAGGGCGTGCCGACCGACGTCGAGGTCCACGACCGGAAGCTCTACATCAGCGGCCTGCCCGGTGGTCCCGAGGACGGCACCGCGCCCGGCTCGGTCTACCGCTACGACCTGGTGAAGAAGACCCGCAAGAAGATACTCACCGACCTCGTCGCCGCCACCGGCGTCGGCGTCGGTCCCGACGGATCGGTCTACGTCAGCGAGCTGTTCGCCGGCAAGGTCACCCGGTTGAGCCCGACCGGCCACCGCTCGACCTTCCGCCGCATGGTGCTCCCGGCCGCCGTCGAGGTGGCCCGGGGCAGGCTGTGGGTCACCGAGAACGTGCTGAGCGGCTTCGAGCCCGGCGAGGCGCCCGCCGGCAAGGTCGTCCGCTACACCCGCTGAGCACACGCACCGGGCGTCCCGTCCCCTGACGGGGCGTCCGGTGCGCTGGCCGGACGGCGTAGGTTGGGACCGTGGCCCTCCGTGAGACCTCCGACCTGCTGGCGCTCGTCGCCTCGGTCGTCGACAAGTACGACGACGACCTGGTGGAGCTGCGCCGCGACCTCCACCGGCACCCGGAGCTGGCGTGGCAGGAGCAGCGCACCGTCGAGCGCCTCGTCGAGCGCCTCGAGGGCACCGGCTGGCGGCTCACCCGGACCCCACGCTCCGGCCTCGTCGCCGACATCGGCGACCGCGGCCCGATCGTCGCGCTGCGCGCCGACCTCGACGCCCTGCCGGTCGACGACCTGACCACCGACCCGTGGCGCAGCACAGTCCCCGGCGCCGCCCACGCCTGCGGCCACGACGTCCACGTCGCCGCCCTCGTCGGCGCCGCGCACGCCATCGCCGAGCTCCACCAGCAGGGCCTGCTCGCCGGCCGCGTCCGCCTGCTCTTCCAGCCCGCCGAGGAGGTCATGCCCGGCGGTGCGAAGCACCTGATCAGCCACGGCGCCCTCGAGGGCGTGCAGCGCATCTTCGCCCTGCACTGCGACCCCTCGGTCGACGTGGGCGCGGTGGGCGTGCGCCCCGGTGCCATCACCAGCGCGGCCGACCGCATCGACGTACGCCTCGAGGGCAACGGCGGCCACACCTCCCGGCCGCACCTCACCGGCGACCTCACCTTCGCGCTCGCGAAGATCACCAGCGAGCTGCCCGCGGTCCTGAGCCGCCGGATGGACCCGCGCGCCGGGGTCAGCGTCGTGTGGGGCGTCCTGCGAGCCGGCTCCGCCCCCAACGTCATCCCCGACCGCGGCATCGCCAGCGGCACCGTCCGCATCCTCGAGGCCGGGGCCTGGGCGTCCTGCGAGCCGGTCGTGCGCGAGGCCGTCCTCGACATCGTCCGCCCCTACGGCATCACCGCCACCGTCGACTACCTGCAGGGCGTCCCGCCCGTCGTCAACGACGGCGTCTGCACCGCGATGGTCGCCACCGCCGCCGACGAGCTCCTCGGCCCCCACCACCGCACCGAGGTCGAGCAGAGCCTCGGCGGCGAGGACTTCGGGTGGTACCTCGAGGACGTCCCCGGCGCCATGTTCCGCCTCGGCACCCGCACCCCCGGCGGCGCCCGCTTCGACCTCCACCAGGGCGACTTCGAGGTCGACGAGCTCGCCATCGGCTACGGCGCGAAGATGCTGGCCGGGGTCGCTGTCGTCGCGCTCGCGGCGGGGTGAGGAATCACCTCTTCGGCGCGCTGGGAATCACCGCCTAGGCGGTGATTCCCGAACTTGTTGACCGCTGCAGCGGCCAACAAGTACCAGAAGCGGCCAACAAGTACCACCGCTGGGGCCGGCTCAGGAGGCCCGTCGACGGCGTTCGCGCTGGACGGATGCGATGAACTCACGGAGACGACGCGCGAGGCGTTCGG
Organism: Nocardioides sp. J9; assembly: GCF_007829375.1. Classification (NCBI taxonomy): domain Bacteria; kingdom Bacillati; phylum Actinomycetota; class Actinomycetes; order Propionibacteriales; family Nocardioidaceae; genus Nocardioides; species Nocardioides sp. J9. The sequence goes on from NZ_VLJQ01000001.1 coordinate 87,684, forward strand.
GGTCCGCAAGGTCGGACCACGTGATCCGGAAGCACCGCCACCCGGTCAGCTCGGCCACCAGCTGCTCGCGTTGCTTCTCCCGTACGACGACATCGGCCGGGGACTCGCCCGGGCGCAGGTACTTCTCGTACTTCGCCCGACCGTCGAACTCGATCCACACCCCGAGGTCGGGCAAGGCGAAGTCGAGGCGCGCCACCTCCACGCCCCGGTCGACCACCCCGTACTGCGCGGTGGCCCGCGGGAAGCCGTGCTGGAACATGAAGTACTCGGTGCGACTCTCGCCGACCGACTCGACCCGCGGGTTCGCCAGCCGCAGCACGACATCGGTCGCCAGCGTATGGGGCCAACGATCCATCGTGAGCTCGTAGCGTCCCCAGAGCTCCTCGAGGACCACGTCGCCGCGATGGAGGAGGTGGTTCACGACGACGAGCCCGGCCTCGGCGGAGCCGAGCATCGTCGCCTCGAGTGCGGCCCGGACCGGTGACATGACCAGCAGACCGTGCGTCTCGTGCACGTCACCGGGCAGCAGGCGACCACGGTGGCGGCGGACCCCCCGCTCCCGTCGGCCGCCGAAGCCGTCCTCGCGCGTGACGTGCACCTCGGACAGGTCGAGGCCCCACAGCGGTGCATCGAGGAAGGGGAGCGCGGAGACGTGGCTCAGGACGACCTCCGTGTGGGCCTGCGCGAAGACGGCGCGGCAGCGTACGGCGTACTGCTGCTCCTGCGACAGGGTCTCCCAGGTCGGTCCGTCGCAATAGGCGCCGCGACGGGGACGGGCGAGGATCCCTCGGCGGACGCTTCGCGCGAGGGATTCGTCGGTGTGGCCAAGCGTGAGGAGCTCGCCGCGCAGGGCCAGCGGGGTGAGGCGCGGGTCGTCGGGAGGCAGGTCCATCGGCACAGGATGCATGCCGAGGACGCTCCACCGCTGAGACGAGCTCCGGGCCTGTGGACAGCCGCCTGCCGAGGAGGCTACTTGGTGGCCGCTTCCTGGACTTAGAGGCTTCTGCAGCGGCCAACAAGTCCAGGAATCGCCGCCTAGGCGGTGATTCCCGGGCCGGACCCAGCCACCCCGATCAACCCTTCCGGTACGGCACCCCGTCCGCGGCAGGGGCGCGGGAGTGGCCGACGAGGCCGGCGACGGCGATGATCGTGACGACGTACGGCAGCATCAGCATGAACTGGCTGGGCACGGGGGAGCCGATGACCGACAGGACGCCGGAGAGGTTCGTCGCGAAGCCGAAGAGCAGGGCGGCGAGGGTGGCGCGGATCGGGTCCCAGCGGCCGAAGATGACCGCCGCGAGGGCGATGTAGCCGGCGCCGCCGGTCATCTCCTCGCCGAACTGCGGCACCGAGACCAGCGTGTACGTCGCCCCGCCGATGCCGGCGATCAGGCCGGCGATGATGAGGGTGGTGTAGCGGGTGCGGTTGACCTTGATGCCGACGGTGTCCGCGGCCTTGGGGTGCTCGCCGACGGCGCGCACGCGCAGGCCCCACTTGGTGCGGTAGAGCGCCCACGCGACGAGGCCGACGCCGACGTACATGATGTAGACGAGGATGGTCTGGCGGAACAGCACGGGGCCGATGATCGGGATCTCGCCGAGCAGCGGGATCGGGATCCGGCTGAAGTGCGGCGGGTCGTTGAGGCCGGTCGGGTTCTCGGTCATGACCTGGCCGAAGAGGAAGCTGGTCAGGCCGATCACGAGGACGTTGAGGACGACGCCGACGATGACCTGGTCGACGAAGTAGTTGATCGCGAAGAACGCGAGCACCAGCGCGACCAGCGCTCCGGCGCACATTGCGGCGACCAGGCCGCCCCACGGGGAGCCGACGATGGTGCCGAACATCGCGGCGGCGAAGGCGCCGAAGAGGAGCTGGCCGTCGATGGCGATGTTGACGACGCCCGCCCGCTCGCCGAGCACGCCGCCGAGGGCGCCGAAGACGAGCGGGACGGCGAGCGCGATGGAGCCGCTGAGCAGGCCGACCATCGGCACCGCCTCGCCGGCCGCGGCCCAGGCCAGGAAGCCGACCACGGCGAGCACGGCGAACACCGCGACCAGCCACAGCGGCGTACGACGGTTGCGGGATGCCAGCAGCGCGGACGCCGCCGTGCACACGGCCAGCAGCACGATCACCGTCGCGAGCGACGGCGTCGAGGGGACGGTGATCTCCGGCAGCTCGAACAGGTCGGTGTCGGCGGCGATGCGGAAGGTGGTGTCGCCCTCGCGGGACTTGAACGCCAGCAGCAGCGCGACCAGGACGGTCACGACGCCGAAGACGATCGGCGTCTTGAGCAGGCCCTTGGTGGACGTGACGACGGGGGCGTCGGGGTCCGGGACGAACGGCGTCTTCTCGGTCAGCGTGGTCATGCCGTCGCTCCCTTCGGCAGTCGGAAGATCGCCCTGACCAGCGGTGGGGCGGCGATGAACAGGACGATCAGGGACTGGATGACCAGCACGATCTCGACCGGGATGCCCTCCGCGGCGGCCATCGAGAAGCCACCGGCCTTGAGGGCGCCGAACAGCAGGCCGGCCGCGAGGATGCCGACCGGTCGCGAGCGGCCGAGCAGCGCGACGGTGATCGCGTCGAAGCCGATGCCGGCGTCGAGGTCGACGGTGACGCCGCTGGTGGCGGTGCCGAGCACCTGGTTGACGCCGGCGAGGCCGACGAGCGCACCGGCGATGAGCATCACGGTGGTGTAGGTGCGACCGACGTGGATGCCGGACGCGCGGGCTGCCTCGGGGTTCTCGCCGACGGCACGGAACCGGAAGCCGAGCGCGGACTTGTTGAGCAGCCACCACACGAACGCGACGGCGACCAGGGCCAGCACGAACCCGGCGTGCAGGTTGAAGTCCTCACCCAGCAGCTTCGGCAGCTTCGCCGACTCCGGCATCGCCTCCGACTTCGGGTTGCCCGAGCCCGGCGCCTGCAGCAGGCCCTGGCGCGAGAGTGCGTAGAAGACGAGGTAGAAGCCGACGTAGTTGAGCATGATCGTGACGATCACCTCGTGCGCGCCGGTGCGGGCCTTGAGGAAGCCGGCGAGGCCGGCCCACAGGGCACCGGCGACGGCGCCGGCGAGCACGGCGAGCGGCAGGTGCAGCACGAGCGGCAGGTCGACGGTCACGGCGACCCAGCCGGCGGCTGCGCCGGCGAGCAGCATCTGGCCGCGGCCACCGATGTTGAACAGCCCGGCGCGGAACGCGAGGCCGACGCCGAGGCCGGCGAGGATCAGCGGGCCGGAGTACTTCAGGGTCTCGGTCAGCGGCCGGATGCGGCGGTCGAAGCCCTCGACGTTGGTGTTGTAGATCGAGCCGCGGAACAGCGCGGTGTAGGCGTCGACGACCGCGTCGCGCACGGCGTAGAAGAAGTCGCTGGGCCGGGCGCCGATGTAGCCGGCGGACTCCCGGACCGTCTCGTCGGTCAGCAGGATCATCAGCGAGCCGACGACCATCGCGAGGAAGACCGAGAGGACCGAGACCAGCAGGCTGCCGGTGGCGATCTCGCGGAACACCTCGCGCCAGCGACTCGACGGCTCCGGCGGGGTGTCACCGCCCGACGCCGGTGCGGAGCCGGCGCCAGCGCCACCCCCGGACGACTCGGGCTCGGGCTCGGGGGAGCCGTCCTGGGTCACCGACGGCCACGGGCCGGAGGGGGCCTTCTCCAGGGACGGTCCGGGCTCCGGCGCGGAGCCGCCGCCTCCCGGGGTCTCGGGGGTCTGGGGCGTCTCGTCGTTCACGCCACGACTCCTTCCGGCCGCTCGCCGGCCATCATCAGCCCGAGCGTCTCCCTCGGGGTGTCGGCCGGGACGATCCCGACGACCTGGCCGCGGTAGAGGACCATGATCCGGTCGGAGAGCGCGACGATCTCGTCGAGCTCGGTGGAGACCAGGAGCACCGGGACCCCGCGGTCGCGGGTCGCCACGATCTGCTTGTGGATGAACTCGATGGAGCCCACGTCGACGCCGCGGGTCGGCTGCGCGGCGACCAGCAGGCGCAGGTCGCGGGACAGCTCGCGGGCGACGACGACCTTCTGCTGGTTGCCGCCGGAGAGCTGGCCGGCGGTCGCGTGGATGCCGGAGGCGCGCACGTCGTACTCGACGAGCTTCTCCTCGGCGAACGCATCCAGCACCTTGCGCTTGATCGTGCCCATCCCGACGAAGGGCTCGCCGTGGCTGCGGTTGAGCATGAGGTTCTCGGCGATGGTCATGCCGGCCACGAGCCCGTCGACCTGGCGGTCCTCGGGGACGAAGCCGACACCGGCGTCGAGGACCTTGCGCACCGAGCGGCCGACGAGCTGGCGCCCGTCGAGCTCGATCGAGCCGGTGACGTCGGACTGCAGGCCGAGGACGGCCTCGGTGAGCTCGGTCTGGCCGTTGCCCTGGACGCCTGCGACGCCGAGCACCTCACCGGCGGCGATCGAGAAGGTGATGCCGTCGAGGTGGACGTGGCCGGTGTCGTCGACGACCCGCAGGTCCGTGACGGTGAGCGCGGCCGGTCCGGGCTGCGCCGGGTCCTTCTGCACGGTGAGCTCGACGGGGCGGCCGACCATGAGGGCAGCGAGCTCGGCGTTGGTGGCGCTGGGGGAGGCCTCGCCGACGACGGCGCCGCGGCGGATCACGGTGATCCGGTCGGCGATCGCGCGGACCTCGCGCAGCTTGTGGCTGATGAAGACGATGGCCGTCCCGGACTCCCGGAGCTGGCGCATGATCTCCATGAGCTCGTCGGTCTCCTGCGGGGTCAGCACCGCGGTCGGCTCGTCGAAGACGAGGACGCGGGCGTCGCGGGAGAGCGCCTTGATGATCTCGACGCGCTGCTGGACGCCGACCGGGAGGGTCTCGACGACCGCGTCGGGGTCGACGTCGAACCCGAAGCGCTCGGAGATCTCGCGCACCCGGGCGCGCGCGGCGTCGATGTCGAGCTGGCCGGCGAATCCGGTCGCCTCGTTGCCGAGCATGACGTTCTCGGCGACGGTGAAGACCGGGATGAGCATGAAGTGCTGGTGCACCATGCCGATGCCGGCGGCCATCGCGTCGCCGGGGCCCGTCATCTCCAGCGGCTTGCCGTCGAGGAGGATCTCGCCCTCGTCGGCCTGGTAGAGGCCGTAGAGCACGTTCATCAGGGTCGACTTGCCGGCCCCGTTCTCACCCAGGAGGGCGTGGATCTCGCCCTCGTTGACGGTGAGCGAGATGCGGTCGTTGGCGACCAGGGGGCCGAAGCGCTTCGTGATGCCCCTGAGTTCGAGCGTCATGGGCCGATCCTCTCCGAGCGGGCGGGCAGATGCCAGCAGCGGGGCCGTGCGCCGCGGGCGGGACTGCCGGCGGGCGGCCGGCAGGACTGCGGGCGGGGGKGCKGGCGGGCTGCCAGCGAGGTGCTGGCGGAAGCAGTCCGGGGGAGGTCGGTTGCGGGAACCGACCTCCCCCGGACGTTGCTTGCCGGTACTACTGGTTGAGGTACGACGTGACCGGGATCGAGCCGTCGATGATGCCGGCCTTCACCTCGTCGAGCTCGGCCTGGAGGCTGTCCGAGATCTTGTCCTCGAAGTTGTGGAACGAGGCGATGCCGACGCCGTCGTTCTCCAGCGTGCCGATGTAGGCCTCGGCGTCGAACTCGTCCTGACCAGCGGCCACGACGGCCTCGAAGGTGGACTGCTTCATGTTCTTCAGGATCGAGGTGAACACGACGTCCTGCGTGTTCGGGTCGGTCTCGAAGAAGTCGGCGTCCACGCCGACCAGCGCGATGTCCTTGCCGGAGTCCTCGATGGCGGTGAGCGCACCCTGGTAGATCGGGCCGCCGACCGGCAGGATCACGTCGGCGTTCTGCGCGATGATCTGCTTGGCGGTGTTGGTGGCCTTCTCGTTGGCGTCGAAGCCGCCGGTGAAGGTGCCCTTGTCGCCGCCCTGGAAGCCGACCAGCTTGACGTCCTTGCCCTTCTCCTTGGCGTAGTACTCGACGCCCTGCTTGAAGCCGTCCATGAAGATGGTGACGGTCGGGAACGGCTGGCCGCCGTACGTGCCGACGACGCCGGTCTTCGTGTAGTCAGCCGCGGCGTAGCCCGCGAGGAACGCGGCCTGGGCCGTGTCGTACAGGATCGGCTTGATGTTCTCCGCGTCCTTGGTGCCGTCGAAGTCGTTGTCGGCCGCGTCGTCGATGAGGATGTACTCGATGTCGGGGTTCTGCTTGGCCGACTCGACGGTCGCGGCGGAGAGGGCGAAGCCCACCGTCACGATCGCGTCACAGCCCTGGGCGACGAAGTTCTCGAGCGCGCCCGCGTAGTCGTTCTCGTTCTTGGACTCGAACTCCTTGAACTCGCTGTTGAGCTCCTCGGCCGCCTCCTTCACGCCCTCGTAGCTGAGCTGGTTGAACGACTTGTCGTCGAAGCCGCCGGCGTCGGACAGGATGCAGGGGAGGAAGTCGCTCTTCTCCTCGGCCGACTCCTCCGGCGCGTCGCCGCACGCGGCCAGGCCGGCGCTCGCGATCAGGGCAACGGCGGCAGCAGCCGACGTCCTCTTCCAGGTCTTCACAAATTCCTCCAGATCGACGCCCGGCACGCTGGCAGGGCTGGTGACGGCGGGTGGTTCCGGTGCATCCTCACCCACCGGGCCCGGCTCGGGAAGCACATTCGGCGAAACGGTTATCAACTTGGGACATTTGCTCCGGGTGGCCGGTCTGGCCGACGATCCTCGCGCGCAGGTGGGGGCCGACGAGTAGGTTGGCCTCCGTGGTCGACTGGGAGTCCCTGCAGCGAGCGGCGAGCGAGATCGCCCAGCGTGCGTACGCGCCGTACTCCGGCTACCGGGTGGGGGCCGCGGCCCTCGCCGACGACGGGCGCCTGCTGGTCGGGTGCAACGTCGAGAACGCGGGGTACGGCGTCACCCTCTGCGCCGAGTGCGGCCTGGTGTCGCAGCTGCACGCCACCGGCGGCGGCCGGCTGACGCACTTCGTGTGCGTCAACGGGGACGGCGAGGTGATCATGCCGTGCGGCCGGTGCCGGCAGCTGCTGTGGGAGAACGGCGGCGCCGCGCTGGAGGTGCTCACCCCCGAGGGGCTGCTGACGATGGCGCAGGTCCTGCCGCAGGCGTTCGGGCCCGACGACCTAGGGTTCCGGCATGGCTGACAACCACGACGCCGTCTCGGTGATCCAGACCAAGCGCGACCGCGGCACGCTGACCACGAGCCAGATCGACTGGGTCGTCGACGCCTACACCCGGGGCGCGGTCGCCGACGAGCAGATGTCGGCCCTCGCAATGGCGATCCTGCTCAACGGCATGGACCGCCGCGAGATCGCCGACTGGACCGCCGCGATGATCGCGTCCGGTGAGCGGATGGACTTCTCCTCGCTGTCGCGCCCCACCGCGGACAAGCACTCCACCGGCGGCGTCGGCGACAAGATCACCTTGCCGCTGGCCCCCCTCGTCGCCGCGTGCGGCGTCGCCGTGCCGCAGCTGTCCGGGCGCGGCCTGGGCCACACCGGCGGCACGCTCGACAAGCTCGAGTCGGTCCCCGGCTGGCGGGCCCTGCTGTCCAACGCCGAGATGATGGCGCAGCTCGAGGACGTCGGTGCCGTCATCTGCGCCGCCGGTGACGGCCTCGCCCCGGCGGACAAGAAGCTCTACGCCCTGCGCGACGTCACCGGCACGGTCGAGGCGATCCCGCTCATCGCCTCCTCGATCATGAGCAAGAAGATCGCCGAGGGCACCGGCGCGCTGGTGCTCGACGTGAAGGTCGGCAGCGGCGCGTTCATGAAGTCGGTCGACCGCGCCCGCGAGCTCGCCGAGGTGATGGTCGGCCTCGGCGCCGACGCCGGGGTGCGCACCGTCGCGCTGCTCACCGACATGGAGACCCCGCTCGGCCTCACCGCCGGCAACGCGATCGAGGTCGCCGAGTCGGTGGAGGTGCTCGCCGGCGGCGGCCCGGCCGACGTCGTCGAGCTCACCGTCGCACTGGCCCGCGAGATGCTCGCCGCCGCCGGTCGCGACGACGTCGACCCCGCCGACAAGCTGGCCGACGGATCGGCGATGGACGTGTGGCGCCGGATGATCGCCGCCCAGGGCGGCGACCCGGACGCCGAGCTGCCGGTCGCGAAGGAGCGCCACGTCGTGGCCGCCCCCTCCGACGGCGTGCTGACCCGTCTCGACGCACTGTCCGTCGGCGTCGCGGCGTGGCGCCTCGGCGCCGGCCGCGAGCGCAAGGAGGACCCGGTGCAGGCGGGGGCCGGCGTGGTCTGGCACGCCCGCCCGGGCGACGAGGTGCGCGCGGGGGAGCCCCTGTTCACCCTGCTCACCGACACCCCGGAGCGCTTCGACCGCGCGGTCGCCGCGCTCGAGGGCGGGTACGACGTCGCGCCGCTCGGCACCGCGTTCGAGCCCCGCCCGCTGGTCATCGACCGGGTCGGCTGAGCCGGCCGGAAGGGTCCGGGGGAGGGTGGCCGGATGGCGTGGCGCACCGCGCTGACCGTCGTACGCGGCGCCTCGGCGGGCGACCTCGCCCGGGTGGGGTACGCCCCCGGCGGCGCCACGACCACGCCCGACGGCGCGATCGCCGCCGGGCTCGGTGACCAGCTGTGGCTGGTCGAGCACGGCGCCGACCTGGTGCTGGTCGGCCGCGGCCCCGACCCCGAGCTGCCGCGCACGCTGCACGCCGCGCTGGGTGTGGAGGTCGTGCACGCCTTCTTCATGGGCAACCTCGACTTCTACACGTGGCAGGTCGCGCACGCGGGCGGCCACCGGACGTGGTCGTGCGGCGAGGGCGAGGTCGTCGTGGACGACGGCACCCCGCTGCCCGAGGAGGCCGGCATCCACCTGCTCGACGAGCGGCGGCTGCGCCGGCTGGTGGAGGCGCGGGTGGAGTTCGCGCTCGCCGACATCGCCGGCAGCACCGCGCACTCGCTCACCTCCAGCACCCCGGAGCGGGGCCGGGGGCGGCGGCGCTGGTTCGGCCGCGGCTGAGTCCGCGCTCCCGCCCGGGCCGGTGCCGACAAGGCGTGCGGGCGCTGGACCACTGCTGTAGTAATGGTCCATGGAAGCCACCCTTCTCCCCACCGCCGACCTGCAGGCCGCACCCAAGGTCCTGCTGCACGACCACCTCGACGGCGGACTGCGCCCCGCGACGATCGTCGACCTCGCCGCCGCCGTGGACCACCAGCTCCCGGCCACCGACCCGACCGCGCTCGCCAACTGGTTCGCCGAGGCCGCCGACTCCGGCTCGCTCGAGCGCTACCTGGAGACCTTCGCCCACACCGTCGGGGTGATGCAGACCGCCGAGGCGCTGACCCGCGTGGCGCGGGAGTGCGTGGAGGACCTCGCCGCGGACGGGGTGGTGTACGCCGAGATCCGCTACGCCCCTGAGCTGCACGTCGAGGGCGGGCTCGAGCTCGACCAGGTCGTCGCCGCCGTCCAGGCCGGCTTCGAGGAGGGCATGGCCGCCGCCGGTGGCCGGATCGTGGTGCGCCACCTGCTCACCGCCATGCGCCAGGCCGCCCGCGCGATGGAGATCGCCGAGCTCTCGATCCAGTGGCGTGACCGCGGCGTCGTCGGCTTCGACATCGCCGGCCCCGAGGCGGGCTACCCGCCGACCCGCTTCATCGACGCGTTCGAGTACCTCCAGCGCGAGAACTCCCACTTCACCATCCACGCCGGCGAGGGCTTCGGCCTGCCGTCCATCTGGGAGGCGGTGCAGTGGTGCGGCGCCGACCGGCTCGGCCACGGCGTGCGGATCGCCGACGACATCGCCGTCGCCGAGGACGGCACCGCGAAGCTGGGCCGCCTGGCGTCGTACGTCAGGGACAAGCGGATCCCGCTCGAGATGTGCCCCTCGTCGAACGTGCAGACCGGCGCCGCGCCGTCGCTGGCGGAGCACCCGATCAAGCTGCTCGCGTCGCTGCGCTTCCGGGTCACCGTCAACACCGACAACCGGCTGATGAGCCGCACGTCGCTGAGCCGTGAATTCGGGCTGCTCAACGAGGCCTTCGGCTACGGCTGGCGGGAGATCGAGTGGCTGACCGTGAACGCGATGAAGTCGGCGTTCATCCCCTATGACGAGCGGTACCGGCTGATCACCGAGACGATCAAGCCGTGGTACGCCGAGCGGCAGGGCTGACGGCGCGGAGCGCGGACTTCCTGACCGTTCCTGCTGCTTCCTGGCCATTGCAACGGTCAGGAAGCGAGGGAATCACCTCTGAAGCGGCGATTCCTGCCCCTCACACCACGAACCAGAAGTGGCTCCACCCACCGATCCCGACCCGGTGCTCGGCCCAGCGGGCGCTGCCGATGGTGAGCACGGCGCCGGCGGCGGGGTCGAAGACCTCGATCGCCTCGCCGGTGACGCCCACGGCGAGGGCGACGTGGCGGGGGAGCCAGCGGTTGCCGACGTAGACCGCGACCGGGCGGGTGGCGAGGTTCTCGCGGAGCACCTCGTAGCCGATGGCGGGGCGGGGACGCACGTGCACGGTGGCGACGTGCTCGCCGGTGAGGGCGCGCAGCGCGTTGGCGACGGCCCACGGCGGGGTGCCGAGGGCGCGCGGCCAGGGGAGCTGGAAGCGGTCGCGGGGGCTGCGGGTCGAGGTGAGGTGGCGGTGCTCCTGGCGGATCTCGGCGCCCACGTCGTCGTCCGGGCGCCACGGCGAGAGCAGGACCCGCGCCGCGACCACGGACGCGGCGCCGCAGCTCACCCGGTCGGGCTGCCGGAGGGTGTCCGGGGGGAGGTCAGCCGGCCACCGCATGGTCGTCCTCCGTCGAGGCGTTGAGCTCGGCGAAGGCGCGGTCGCCGGTCGCGACCCGGCAGCCGACGGCGACCGCGCGGCGCACGACCTGCCGCTGCGCGCGGGCGAGGGCGATGCCGCGGCGGAGCAGGACCAGCGGGGGCTTGCGGTGCTCGCGCAGGTCGCGGGTCAGGCGCCGCCAGAAGGTGAGGCCCGGGTGCTGGGTGACGCAGTACGCCGCCGCGAGGATCCCGCGCTCGCGGCACTCCTCGACCACCTCGGCCGCGAAGATCCCCTCCGCGCAGAAGTGCGTGGCGCCGCGCAGGTCCAGCCGCTGGCTGCCGGTGCGCCGGCTCTCGGAGATCGAGTAGACCGGGATGTCGGCGACCCCGTGGGCACACAGTGACTCGAGCGCGGCGAGGGCGTCCTCGTGGTGCCAGGTCGCGGGGTGGTCCCAGTCGACGAGTCCGGCGTTGCTGCCCGTCGTGATCCTCGGCAGCCCCGGCTCGTCGCCGTCGCGGTAGAAGTCGTCGAGGCGCAGTGTCGGCCAGCCGCGTGCCCGGGCCATCCGTTCCGCGAGTCGCGACTTCCCGGCGCCCGAGGGGCCGGCGAGGACGATGACACGGGCGGGCACCGGACGAGCCTACGACGCGGCCCGGCCGGACCCACAACGGCCGGTGACCGTCTGCGTGCGCATGCTGGAATCCGCCCCGCCGCGTCGCCGGCCACGGCAGGATCGGCGCCATGAACACCGAGGGGGAGGGCGCGGAGGGGCTGGCGCGCGTGACGGCACCGGTCGTCCACGGGTTCGAGGTGACCGGCCGCGTGGGCGAGGAGGGGCCGTGCGCCCTGCTGGAGGCCCGGACCGCCGACGGCGACCCGGTCGCCCTGCGCCCGCTCACCGAGGAGGAGGCCGCGGCGCTGGTCGACCGCGTCGGTCGGCTCGCTGCCCTCGACGAGGAGCATCTCGTGGCGGTCCGCGGCCTCGCGCACGGCCCCGGTGCGTCGTACCTCGTCACCGAGCGGGTCGAGGCGGCGAGCCTGGCCGACCTGCTCGACCGCGGCCAGGTGCTCGTCGTCGGGCAGGTCCTCGGCGTCGCCCGTGCGGTGCTGCTCGGCCTCGCGCACGCCCACGAGCGTGGCGTCGTCCACGGCCGGGTGGCGCCGGCGGCGGTGCTGCTCGGGACCGACGGCACGGTGCGGCTGACCGGGTTCGGCCTCGGACGCCCGGCGCCGGCCTACCTGGCGCCCGAGGCGGTGCGCCACCCCGGCGCCGAGCTCACCCGCACCGCCGACGTGTACGGCGTCGCCGCGCTCCTCGTCCACCTGCTCACCGGGCAACCGCTGTCCGAGCAGAAGCGGCACCTGCGCGCCGTCGACGCGACCCTGCGCACCGTGCTGAGCAAGGCGCTCTCGAAGGCGCCCGCCGACCGCCACCCCGACGCGCAGGCCTTCCTCAACGCGCTGGGCCGCGCCGCCAAGCGCGCCTACGGCCCGGCCTGGTGGACGGAGGCCGGGCTCGCCGCGCTGGCCGGCCAGGCCGTGCCGGAGGTCGTCGCGCTCGACCCGCCGCCACCGACCGAGGTGAGCCGGCCCGCCGGTCCCTCGCCGTGGCGCCGCCGCGTCCTCGTCGGCGGTGCCGTCGCGGTGGTCCTCGCCGGAGGCGGTGTCGCGACGATCGCGCTCGGCGACGAGCCGCCCCGGGCCCCCGCGTCGTTGCGGACCGACCAGTTCTGCGACGAGGTCGAGGCCGACGTCGTGGTCGTCGCCGGCACCGGCACCGACGCCCGGTTCGACTCCTCCGGTGCCCGTGCGACGGGACAGCCGTCCGGGCAGCGCGCCTCGGCGACCTGCTGGTGGGGCAACGGCGCGTCCCGCACGGTCGTGACCCTCTCCGTGGGTGCGGCGGCCGCGGTCGAGCAGGCCGGCGCGACCGACTCCGAGCAGGTGCGGGCGCAGCTCGACAACACGGCCCTGCTCGCCGTCCGCGACGCCGGCCGGGACTGGGACGCGTCGTACGCCACCCGGTGCCGCGACCTCGACGACCATGGCTACGACACGGCATTCAGCTGCCTGGCCCCGCCGGTGCGGCTGGCGCGGGGCCAGCAGCACCCCGGGGTGGCCCGGGTCGTGCACGCCGTCACCGAGCTCGACCAGGTGCTGGTCTGCAGCGTGAACCGGCCCCTCGCGTCACCGGCCGACGTCGATGCAGCCGCCGACCTGGACGCCGCGGCGGGGGACCTGTGCGCCACCGTCCTGCAGGAGGTACGACGTGACTGAGTCCGACGACGCGACCAGCGAGACCCGCCCGGCCCGTCGCCGCTCCCGGCTCGGCCGGCGGGTCCGGGTGGGTGCGCTCGGCCTCGGCGTGGTCCTGCTGGTCCTCGCCGTCGCGTTCTTCACCTACGCCCCGGGCAAGCTCGAGCGGATGCGCAACCGCGTCGAGCCCGCCGACCTGCCCACGGTCAGCCCGGCGACCCAGCGACTGCACGACTCGCTGCAGGTCGTCGACCTGCACTCCGACACGCTGCTGTGGGACCGCGACCTGCTCGAGCGTGCCGACCGCGGGCACATGGACCTGCCGCGGCTGGAGGAGGGCAACGTTGCGCTGCAGGTCTTCTCCTCGGTGTCGAAGTCGCCGAAGGGCCAGAACTACGACAGCAACTCCGCCGACAGCGACAACATCACGCTGCTCGCGATCGCCCAGCTGCAGCCGTTGCGCACCTGGCGCTCGTTGCTGCAGCGCTCGCTCCACCACGCGCAGAAGCTCCACGACGCAGCCGAGGGCTCCGGGGGGCGACTGCGGATGGTCCGCTCGGTGGCCGACCTCGACGCGGTCCTCGCCGACCGCGCCGCGGGCAAGCAGGTCACCGGTGCCCTGTTCTCGGTCGAGGGCCTGCACAACCTCGAGGGCGACATCCGCAACCTCGACCGGCTGGAGGCGGCGGGCATGCGGATGGCCGGGTTCACCCACTTCTTCGACAACGAGGTCGCCGGATCCATGCACGGCGAGGACAAGGGCGGGCTCACCGACCTCGGCCGCGAGGTGTTCGCCGAGCTGGAGGAGCGCGGCATCGTCGTCGACATCGCCCACGCCAGCCACGAGGCTGTCGCCGAGATGCTCGAGCTCGCCACGAAGCCGCTCGTCCTCAGCCACGGCGGGGTCCAGGCGACCTGCGACGTCAACCGCAACCTCACCGACGACGAGATCCGCGGTGTCGCCGCCACCGGGGGAGTCGTCGGCGTCGGCTACTGGGACGCCGCGGTCTGCGAGCTCACCGTCACCGCCGTCGTCGACGCCATCGACCACGTCGTCGCGGTCGGCGGCATCGAGGCCGCCGCGCTCGGCAGCGACTACGACGGCGCCACCACGGTGGGGTGGGACACCACCCACCTCGCCGCGATCACCCAGGAGCTCCTCGACCGCGGGTACGACGAGGAGGACGTCGCCGCGATCATGGGCGGCAACACCCTCCGGGTGCTGCGGAGGGTGCTGCCGGCCGGCTAGCCGCAGGCGGCGCCGTCAGGTCCCGATCGGGTGCCAGACCGTCTTGGACTCGATGAAGTCGGTCATCGTGCCCAGGCCTGGCTCGGCGGCCCAGTCCGGCTCGGCGTCCGGCGCACGCCGGACCCGCTTGAGGTTGTCGGCGGCCGCGACCTCGAGGGAGGTCGCGAGCTCCGGCGAGCCCGCCACGCCGCACAGGTCGATCGCGTTGACGTCCATGTGGGCCGCCAGCCACGGGCCGAGCGCTGCGGCGTCGCCGGTGAGGATGTTGACCACGCCACCGGGCACGTCGGAGGTCGCCAGCACCTCGGAGAAGGTGACGGCGGGCAGCGGACGCTCGAAGGACGACACCACGACCGCGCTGTTGCCGGTGACGACGACCGGTGCCACGACCGAGACCAGGCCCAGCAGCGAGGACTGCTGCGGGGCGAGGACGCCCACCACGCCGGTCGGCTCGGGCGCGGTGTGGTTGAAGAACGGACCCGCGACGGGGTTGGCGTTGCCGACCACCTGCGCGAGCTTGTCCGCCCAGCCGGCGTACCAGACGAGGCGGTCGACGGCGGCGTCCACCTGGCCGCGGGCGGCGCTGGCGGAGGCGCCCTCGGACTGGCGGACGGCCTCCTCGAACTGCGGGCGGCGGTCCTCCATCACCTCGGCGATCCGGTAGACGACCTGCCCCCGGTTGTAGGCGGTGCGGGACGACCACGGTCCGAACGCCTTGCGCGCCGCGACGACCGCGTCGCGGACGTCCTTGCGGGAGGCGAGGGCGGCGTTCGCCACGAACTTCCCCTTGCTGTCGGTGACCTCGTAGGAGTGGCCCGACTCGGAGCGCGGGAACGCGCCGCCGATGTAGAGCTTGTAGGTCTTGCGCACGTCGATGCGAGCCATCAGCCCTGCGCTCCCTTCAGGTACGCGGCGAGGCCCTGGCGCCCGCCCTCGCGGCCGTAGCCGGACTCCTTGTAGCCGCCGAACGGGCTGGCCGGGTCGAACTTGTTGAACGTGTTGGCCCACACCACGCCGGCGCGCAGCTGCGAGGCCATGTGCAGGATCCGCGAACCCTTCTCGGTCCACACGCCCGCGGACAGGCCGTACGGCGTGTTGTTGGCCTTCTCGCCCGCCTCGGCCGGGGTGCGGAAGGTCAGCACCGAGAGCACCGGCCCGAACACCTCCTCGCGGGCGATGCGGTGTGCCTGGGTGACGCCGGTGAAGACGGTCGGGGGGAACCAGAAGCCCGACGTCGGCAGGTCGCACGCCGGCGACCAGCGCTCGGCGCCCTCGGACTCGCCGACCTCGGACAGCTCGCGGATCCGGTCGAGCTGCTCGCGCGAGTTGATCGCGCCGATGTCGGTGTTCTTGTCGAGCGGGTCGCCGACGCGCAGCGTGCCCATCCGGCGCTTGAGCTTCGCCATCACCTCGTCGGCGACGGACTCCTGCACCAGCAGGCGCGACCCGGCGCAGCACACGTGGCCCTGGTTGAAGAAGATGCCGCTGACGATGCCCTCGACGGCCTGGTCGATCGGCGCGTCGTCGAAGACGATGTTGGCCGCCTTGCCGCCGAGCTCGAGGGTGACCTTCTTGTCGGTGCCGGCGACCGCACGGGCGATCGCCTTGCCGACCTCGGTGGAGCCGGTGAAGGCGACCTTGTCGATGTCGGGGTGCGACACCAGCGCCTGGCCGGTCGAGCCCGCGCCGGTGACGATGTTGACGACGCCCGGCGGCAGGTCGGCCTGCTGGCAGATCTCGGCGAAGAGCAGCGCGGTGAGCGGCGTGGTCTCGGCCGGCTTGAGGACGACGGTGTTGCCGCACGCCAGCGCCGGGGCGACCTTCCACGCCAGCATCAGCAGCGGGAAGTTCCACGGGATGACCTGCCCGGCCACGCCGAGCGGCTGCGGGTTCGGGCCGAGGCCGGCGTACTCGAGCTTGTCGGCCCAGCCGGCGTAGTAGAAGAAGTGCGCGGCGACGACCGGCACGTCGACGTCGCGGCTCTCCTTGATCGGCTTGCCGTTGTCGATCGACTCGAGGACCGCGAGCTCGCGGCCGCGCTCCTGGATGATCCGGGCGATGCGGAAGAGGTACTTCGCGCGCTCCTTGCCCGACATCCGCGACCACCCGCGGAAGGCACGGCGGGCGGCCCGGACGGCGAGGTCGACGTCCGCCTCGGACGCCTCGGCGACCTCGGCGAGGGTCTCCTCGGTGGCGGGGTTGATCGTCTTGAAGGACGTGCCGCGTCCGTCGACGAACTCGCCGTCGACGAAGAGGCCGTAGGACGGCTTGATGTCGACGATGCTCCGCGACTCCGGAGCCGGTGCGTACTCGAAGGCCATGTGGATCAGTCCAGGGTGAAGTAGTCGGGACCGCTGTAGCGGCCGGTGGTGAGCTTGGTGCGCTGCATCAGCAGGTCGTTGAGCAGCGTCGAGGCGCCGAACCGGAACCAGTCCGGGTCGAGCCAGTCGTCGCCCGCGACCTCGTTGACCATGACGAGGTACTTGATGGCGTCCTTGGCGGTGCGGATGCCGCCGGCCGGCTTGACGCCGACCTGGACGCCGGTGGCCTCGCGGAAGTCGCGGACGGCCTCGAGCATGACGAGGGTGACCGGCAGGGTCGCCGCCGGCTGCACCTTGCCCGTGGAGGTCTTGATGAAGTCGGCGCCGGCGAGCATCGCCAGCCACGACGCGCGGCGCACGTTGTCGTAGGTCTGCAGCTCACCGGTCTCGAAGATGACCTTGAGGTGGGCGTGCGAGCCGTCGGGGCGCGCGCAGGCCTCGCGGGTCGCGACGATCTCGTCGAAGACCTGCAGGTAGCGCCCGGCGAGGAAGGCGCCACGGTCGATGACCATGTCGATCTCGTCGGCGCCGTTCGCGACCGCGTCGCGGGTGTCGGCGAGCTTGATGTCCATCGACGCCCGACCGCTGGGGAAGGCGGTGGCCACGGCCGCCACGTTCACCTGGTCGCCGACGACCTCCTTGACCTCGCCGACGAGGTCGCCGTACACGCAGACCGCGGCCACCGACGGGCACGACGGGTCGGACGGGTCGGGGCGCAGCGCCTTGTTGGCGAGCGCGCGCACCTTGCCGGGGGTGTCTTGCCCCTCGAGGGTGGTCAGGTCGACCATCCGGATCGCGAGGTCGAGCGCCCAGGCCTTGGCGGTCGTCTTGATGGAGCGGGTTCCGAGCCCGGCGGCCCGGGCCTCCGCACCGACCTGGTCGACGCCGGGCAGGCCGTGCAGGAACCGGCGCAGCGACGCGTCGCTGGCCGTGACTTCGGAGTACGCCGCGAGTCCCGGGACGGGATCGGTGGTGGCGGAGGTCGGCATCCGCCCAGCATAGGGTTGGGGACCATGCAGAGCGAAGGTGTCGAGAAGGCCGAGCGGTACAGCTCGGGAGGACTCGTGTCCGGCTTCCTCGGGATCGGCACCGTGCTCGCCCTCCTCGTCTTCGCCGTGCTCTCCGACGACGACGGCTTCGCGCCCTGGGCGTTCCCGGCGCTGCTGCTCGCCGCGGTGCTGATGTGGGCCGTCCTGCTGCGCCCCGCGGTGGTCCTCCACCCCGGCGAGCTGGAGCTGCGCAACGTCCTGCACAGCCGGTTCATCCCCTACCCCCTGATGACCGACGTGCAGGTCAAGCAGGTGACCGTCGTGGAGGTCGGCGAGGAGCGCTTCGTCGGCGCCGGCCTGGGCCGCAGCCGCGGGACCATGCGCAGCGACGCGAAGGCCGGGCCGGACATCACCGCCGACCACTCCATCGGCTGGCTCGTGGAGGAGAAGGTGCGCCGCCGGATGAACCCGCACGACCCCGTGGCCGACCCCGGCCCGGTGCGCCGGGTGTGGGCGCTGCCCGAGGTCGGCGCGATCGCCGTCCTCGCCGTCGTGACCCTGGTGCTCGCCCTCGTCGCCTGAATCGTCGCCTGTGGACGACGGGGCGGTAGTCCCTGACGAAAAGCACCGGGGAACGGCGTGTCGCGGTGCTTTTCGTCAGGGACTACCGCGCCGGGCTGTGGAGGACGGAGGACGGCCAGCGTGAGGTCGAGCGTCAGATGCCGGCGGCGATGGCGATGTCGGTGCGCAGCACGGCCAGCTTCTCCGCTGCCACCGCGCGGGCGGCGGCCACGTCGCCGTCGGCGACCGGCACCACGACCTCGAGGTAGCACTTGAGCTTCGGCTCCGTCCCGCTCGGCCGTACGACGACCCGGCTGCCGTCCGCCGTCCGGTAGCGCAGCCCGTCGGTCGGCGGCAGGTCCGCGGAGCCGAGGGTGAGGTCGTCCACGGCGGTGACCTCGACCCCGCCGAGGGAGGCCGGGGGAGTGGCGCGCAGCCGCTCCATCGCCGCGGCGATCCGGGACAGGTCGGTGACCCGCACCGACAGCTGGTCGGTGGCGTGCAGGCCGTGGCGGACCGCGATGTCGTCGAGCAGGTCGAGCAGCGTGCGGCCGGCGGCCTTGGCCTCCGCGGCGATCTCGCACAGCAGCAGCGCGGCCGAGACGCCGTCCTTGTCGGCGACGCGGGCCGGGTCGACGCAGTAGCCGAGCGCCTCCTCGTAGCCGAAGGCCAGGTCGGGGACCCGGCCGATCCACTTGAACCCGGTGAGGGTCTCGGCGTACCGCTGGCCGGCCGCGCTCGCCATCCTCCCGAGCAGCGAGGAGGAGACGATCGAGGTGGCGTAGACGCCCTCGCGTCCGAGGCGCAGCAGGTGGTCGGCGAGCAGTGCACCGACCTCGTCGCCGCGCAGCATCCGCCACCCGTCCGGTCCCGGGACGGCGAGGGCGCACCGGTCGGCGTCCGGGTCGTTGGCGACCACCAGGTCCGCGCCGGTGCGCTCGGCGAGCGCGACCGCGCGGTCGATGGCGCCCGGCTCCTCGGGGTTGGGGAAGGCGACGGTCGGGAACTCGGGGTCGGGCTGCTCCTGCTCGGGCACCACGGTCGGCGGCTCGAAGCCGGCGGTCTCCAGCACGGCCGGCAGCGCACCCCCACCCACGCCGTGCAGCGGCGTGTAGACGATCGCGAGGTCGCGCGGGCCGTCACCAGCGAGGGAGGCGACGGTGTCGAGGTAGGTGTCGACGATGCCCTCGTCGAGGACCCGCCCACCGGTCGTGGTCAGCGGCACCCGCCGGACCGTCGACAGGCTGCCGATCGCCGCGATCCTCGCCGCGATCCCGGAGTCGGCCGGCGGCACGATCTGGCTGCCGTCGCCGAGGTAGACCTTGTAGCCGTTGTCCTCCGGCGGGTTGTGGCTCGCCGTCACCATCACCCCGGCTGCGCAGCCGAGCTCACGGATCGCGAACGCCAGCAGCGGCGTCGGCAGGGGACGCGGCAGCACCAGCGGCCTGAGCCCCGCGCCGGCGATCACCTCCGCGGTGTCGTGGGCGAAGACGTCGGAGCAGTGCCGGGCGTCGTACCCGATGACGACGGGGGTGCCCGGCTCGGTGCCCTGCTCGAGGAGGTACGCCGCCAGGCCGGCCGCGGCGCGGATGACGACCACGCGGTTCATCCGGTTCGGCCCGGCGCCGAGCGCGCCGCGCAGCCCGGCGGTGCCGAACTCCAGCGTGCCGCGGAACCGGTCGGCCAGGTCCGCCCGTGCGTCGGCGTCGCCGGCCTGGACCGCGGCGACGACCCGGGTGAGCTCCTCGCGGGTGTGCTGGTCGGGGTCCTCGGCGAGCCAGGACTGGGCCCGGGTGATCAGGACGTCGGTGTCGGGCGTGGTCACCGGGCCACCGTAGCCCGCTGTCCGGCCGCGGTGGAGGCCCTCACGTCCACTAGCATCACCGGGCACTTTCCTGACGACCGCAGGCTGACGACCGAAGGGCCCCCATGACCCAGACCGCCACGCCGCAGGCCCAGCCCCTGGTGGCCCGGGCCGGCAAGCACCCCGTGATCGCCGAGGCCTACAAGCTGGTCTCGATCGTGGTCGGTGCGATCGTGTTCGCGATCGGCCTCGAGGGCTTCCTGATCCCCAACGACTTCCTCGACGGCGGCATCGTCGGTGCCTCGATCATCATCACCCAGTTCGTCGACCTGCCGATGGGTGTCTTCATCGGCCTGCTCAACGTCCCGTTCGTGGTGCTGGCCTGGGTGATGATCGGGCACCGCAGCGCGCTGCGCTCGGGCCTGGGCATCGCCACCCTGTCCGCCGCGACGATCGTGCTGCACCACATGCACGCGATCACCGACCAGTCGTGGCTCGCGCTGGTGTGCGGCGGCGCGATGATCGCGCTCGGCATCGGCGTGGCCCTGCGCCACGGTGGAGCCCTCGACGGCACCGAGGTGCTGGCGACGATCCTGGCCTCGCGCACGCAGTTCACCGTCGGCCAGCTGATCCTCTACATCAACCTCGGCATCTTCACGATTGCCGGCTTCGTCATCTCGTGGGAGTCGGCGCTGCTGTCCGGCGTGCTGTTCTACGTCGTGGTCAAGGACCTCGTCGACCAGATCGCGCACGGTGAGTCCGGGGTCCGCAAGGCGCGCGTCACCACCACCCGCCACGCCGAGGTCGCGACGATGATCTCGGCGCGGATCAACCGGCCGGTGCTCGTCGACCAGCACCAGCACTGGTACGCCGACGGCCCGGGTGAGGACGTGTGGGTCGTGAACTTCACCTGCTCCCGGATGGAGGAGGCGACGATCGTCGAGGACATCGAGGCGCTCGACCCCGATGCCAACGTGACCTTCTCGGACATCACCAACCTGCACGGTCCGATGTTCGAGTCGATGACCAACGCCGGCCACTAAGCGAGCGACCGGGCCGGCCGCGGCGGACGGTCAGCCGTCGACCGAGCTCATGTCGGCGTACCGCTGCCCGGCGACGGCGCCCCGCGGCACGGCCCGCTCCAGCGCGGCGAGGTCTGCCGTGCTCAGCGTGACGTCGAGGGTCGCGACGTTCTCCTCCAGGTAGCGCACCCGCTTGGTCCCCGGGATCGGCACCACGTCCGGGCCCTGCGCCAGCACCCAGGCCAGGGCGAGCTGACCGGGCGTGCAGCCCCGCCCCTCGGCGAGCGCCCGCACCCGCGCCACGAGGCGCAGGTTGTGGTCGAGGTTGTCGTCGGCGAACCAGGGGAACGCGACGGCGCTGCGGCCGGGACCCACGGGTCCCTCGGTCCGCGTCGCCGTGAGCAGGCCCCGGCCGAGCGGGGAGTAGGGAACCAGCCCGATGCCGAGCTCGCGCAGCGTCGGCAGCACCTCGTCCTCGACGTCGCGGCAGAACAGCGAGTACTCCGACTGCAGCGCGGTGATCGGGTGTACGGCGTGCGCCCGGCGGATCGTCGCGGCCGACGCCTCGGAGAGGCCGAGGTGGCGCACCTTGCCGGCCTCGACGAGCTCCTTCATCGCCCCGACCGTCTCCTCGATCGGGACCGTCCGGTCGACGCGGTGCTGGTAGTAGAGGTCGATGTGGTCGACCCCGAGCCGCGAGAGCGACGCGTCGCAGGCGCTGCGGACGTACTCCGGACGCCCGTTCACGCCGACCCGGGTGCCGTCGGGGAGCCGCTCGTTGCCGAACTTCGTGGCGACCTGCACCTCGTCGCGACGGCCCGCGAGGGCCCGGCCGAGCAGGCGCTCGTTGGTGAACGGGCCGTAGGCGTCGGCGGTGTCGAGGAAGGTGACGCCGAGGTCGAGCGCGCGGCGGATCGTCGCGGTGCCGCCGGCCTCATCCGGGCCGCCGTAGAACTCCGACATCCCCATGCACCCCAGGCCCAGCGCGGAGACGGTGAGCGGTGACGTGCGGCCGAGGGTGCGGGTGGGGATCGCCATGGCCGTAGCCAACACCGGGCCCGGGCCGGTGGGCCACGGGGGTCGGGTCAGGCGAGCGGGGCATGCTGGGGCCATGGACCCGGTGGCCCGCGACTTCCGCTTCACCGACGCCTGGCAGGTCCCGGCGCCGGTGGGCCGGGTCGCGGCCGTGCTGACCGACCTCGAGCACTACCCGCGCTGGTGGCCGCAGGTGCGGGCGGTGGCCAGGCTCGGGCCCGACACCGCGTGGGTCCGGTGCCGGTCCGCCCTGCCCTACACGCTCGACCTCGTGCTCGACGCGGTCTCCCGCACGCCGCCCGTCGTCGAGGTCGCGCTGGGCGGCGACCTCACCGGGTTCGCCAGGTTCACGCTCACCGCGGTCGACGGCGGCACCCGGCTGGACTTCGCGCAGGAGGTGCTGGTGGACGGCGCGCTCGCGCTGGCGTCGTACGTCGGCCGGCCGGTGCTGGTGTGGAACCACCGCCGGATGATGGCCGGCTGTCGCCGCGGGCTCGCGTCAGCGCTGGACTGAGCGCTTGCGGCGTCGGTGCCGCCAGGGCTGGAGGACGACGAGCAGCACCAGCCCGATCCCGGCGCCGATCGCTGCGCCGGTGGCGTTGTCGACGATGTCGGTGACGTCGCAGGCGCGGTCGATCCGGGCGAGCTCGAGCTGGGTCTTCTCGATCAGCGCCGAGTAGCCGGCCAGCGCCAGCACGCCGAGCGGCGCCAGGACCCAGCCCGCCCGCCACCGGCCGATGGCGAGCACGAGCAGGGCGCCGGACGGCACGAAGAGCGCGGTGTTGAGCGCGCGCTGGCCGGACTGGAAGATCCAGAAGCCCTCGGGGGCGGGGCCGCCGATGTCCCACGAGCACGAGGTCAGCCGGCCCTCGGCCGGGACGATGCCGGGGTCCGCCGACGTGGGCACCAGGGTGACCAGGCCGATGACCGCCAGCGACCACAGGAACCCGCCGATCGCTCCGGCCGACACCCAGCCGAGCGGGCGCAGGAGGAGCAGCGCGAGCACGCCGCACGCCACCGCCGCGACGGCGATGCCGAGCAGCATCACGCCGATGCCCCCGAACCCGACCATGCGCGGGAGGCTAACGCGCAGCCGGTCGCGGGGCCGAGCCGGCTCAGGACACCCGGGCGCGCTGCCGGGCCACGAAGCGGGTCGCCATCCGATTGACGAGGGTGGGGGAGAGCCGCCCGAGCCGCCAGGCGATGCGCGCCTGCCGCGGCTCCACGACGATGGCCTCGTCGCGCTCGACGGCCGCGAGCACCCGCTCGGCGAGCCGGTCGGGGTCGACGGGTCGCCGTACGCCCTGGCCCTCGAGGTAGAAGTCCCGGCCGCGGTAGCGGCCGATCTCGCCCTTGTCGAGGATCGGGGTGTCCACCGCGGCCGGGCAGACCACGGTCACGCCGACCCCGTGCGCGGCGGCCTCGGTGCGCAGCGCGAGGGACAGCCCGACGACGGCGTGCTTGGTGGTGACGTAGGACGTCATCAGCCCGGCCGCCATCAACCCGCCCATCGACGCGGTGTTCACGATGTGCCCGCCGCCCTGGGCGAGCATCCGCGGGTAGGCCGCGTGCACGCCGTGCACCACGCCACGCACGTTGACGTCGATGATCGCGTCCCACTGCTCGAGGCCGAGGTCCTCGGTGTTGCCGAGGAAGGTGATGCCCGCGTTGTTGAAGAGCAGGTCGATCCGGCCGTGGGCGGCCACGACGTCGGCCACCGCCGCGGCGACGTCGCCGGCCGAGGTGACGTCGACGTGGCGGGCGGTCGCGGTCCCCGGGCCGGAGGTGGTGGCGACGACGGACTCGGCGCCCGCGAGGTCGACGTCGGCGCACACGACGTACACCCCGCGTCGTACCAGCGCGCGGGTGAGGGCAGCGCCGATGCCGGACCCGCCGCCGGTCACCAGCGCGGTGCGCCCGGCGAGGCTCACGAGAACGCCGCCTCGACGAGCCGGACCAGGTCGGGGTAGCGCTTGAGGTGCGCGCCGCCGTTGACGTCCATGGTCTCGCCGGTGATCCAGCGGGAGTCGTCGGAGAGCAGGAAGCGGATCGCAGCGGCGACCTCGTCGGGCTCGCCGGAGCGCCCGAGCGCGGTGTTCTCGAGGTACTCCTCCCGCACGCCGGGGATGTCCATCGCCGCTGCGGTCAGCGGCGTCACGACCAGGCCGGGGGCGACGGCGTTGACCCGCACGCCGCGGTGCCCGAGCTCGAGCGCGGTCACCTCGGTGAGGGCGACGAGGCCTGCCTTCGCCGCGCAGTACGCCGCCAGGCCGGTGCCCGGCTGCCGGGCGTTCAGCGACGACAGGGACACCAGCGAGCCGCCGTCGGCGACCCGGCGCCCGGCGTGCTTGAGCACCAGGAAGGCGCCGGTCAGGCAGACGTCGACGACCCGCCGCCACTCGTCCGCGTCGTGGTCGACCACCCGGGACAGGGTGCTCACGCCGGCGGCGTTCACGACCCCGTGGAAGGCCCGGTGGTCGGCGACGACCCGGTCGAAGAGCGCGGCCACCGAGTCCTCGTCGGTGACGTCGACCGGCACGTCGGCCGGGGTGCCCGGGAGGTCCGCGACCACCACCTCGTGGCCTGCCTCGCGCAGCACGGCGGCGCTCGCCGCCCCGATCCCGGAGGCTCCTCCGACGACGACGCTCACCTGCACGGGCCCACTCCTGACGTCCGTCTGTGTCTGTTGACACGTGTCAACTACCGCGCCTAACGTGACGGCGGTCACGCCGTCCTGTCAAGGGGCGGCTCGCACACGAGCGTCACGCGTCGGGGGCTCCCGGCCGGGAGGAAGAGATGAGCGGTCCCACCGTCGCCGTGATCGGCGCAGGCATCAGCGGCCTGACGACGAGCAAGATGCTGGCCGACTACGGCCTGGACTTCACGACCTTCGAGTCCTCGGACCGGGTCGGTGGCAACTGGGCCTTCGGCAACCCCAACGGGCACAGCAGCGCCTACCGCTCGCTGCACATCGACACCTCGAAGCACCAGCTGTCCTTCAAGGACTTCCCGATGCCCGAGGAGTACCCCGACTTCCCGCACCACACGCAGGTCAAGGACTACCTCGACGCCTACGCCGACGCCTTCGACGTCCGGCGGCGCATCGAGTTCGAGAACGGCATCGTGCACGCCCGCCGGCTGCCCGCCGAGGAGGGCGGCGGCTGGGAGCTGGAGACCCAGCGCACCGGCACGCGGCGCTTCGACCGGCTCGTCGTCGCCAACGGCCACCACTGGGACCCGCGCTTCGCCGACAAGCCCGGGGAGTTCACCGGCCTGACCATGCACTCCCACGCCTACATCGACCCGCGCACGCCGTACGACCTGACCGGCAAGCGGATCCTCATCATCGGCCTGGGCAACAGCGCCGCCGACATCGCCGTCGAGCTCTCGAGCCGCACCCTCGACAACGAGGTCGTCATCTCGACCCGGTCGAGCGCGTGGATCGTGCCGAAGTACTTCGCCGGGACGCCGGCCGACAAGTACTACCGCACCTCCCCGCACGTCCCCTTCGCCTGGCAGCGCAAGTTCGTCCAGGTCATGCAGCCGCTGACCGCCGGCCGCCCGACCGACTACGGCCTCCCGGAGCCGAACCACAAGTTCTTCGAGGCGCACCCGACCCAGTCGGTGGAGCTGCCGCTGCGCCTGGGGTCGGGCGACCTGCGGGCCAAGGGGGACATCGAGCGCTGGGAGGGCTCCACCGTCCACTTCGTCGACGGGACGAGCGAGGACTTCGACGTCGTCATCCACGCCACTGGCTACAACATCACCTTCCCGTTCTTCGACGAGGACTTCATCAGCGCGCCGGAGAACCACATCCGCCTCTACAAGCGGATCTTCAAGCCGGGCATCGACGACCTCGCCTTCGTCGGCTTCGCCCAGGCCACGCCGACGCTCTTCCCGTTCGTCGAGTGCCAGACCCGCCTCGTCGCGGCCTGGCTGGTCGGGCGCTACCAGCCACCGCCGCCGGCCGAGATGGAGCGGGTCATCGACGAGGACCAGCAGAAGTACACCGCGCACATGGTGCAGCGGCCCCGGCACACCCAGCAGCTCGACTACTTCCTCTACGAGCACGATCTGCGGGTCAAGGAGATCCCGGCCGGGGTGGCCCGTGCCTCGGCCGGCACGGGGGCGCGGTGAGCGAGGAGCGCCGCTGGGCGCGGATGGTCGACCGTCGCAGCGTCAACCGCGGTGACGCCCGCCGGGCCGCGCTGCTGACCGCCTTCGACGAGCTGTTGCGCGAGCAGAGCCTGGAGGAGGTCAACGTCGCCGAGGTCTCCCGCCGCGCCGGGGTGACCCGCTCGGCGTTCTACTTCTACTTCGAGAGCAAGGCGGCCGCCGTGCTCGCCCTCATGGCCGACCTGTACGACGACGCGTCGGCCGCCACGGACCTGCTGGTCAAGGCCGAGGGGGAGCCGGAGCCGCGGCTGCGGCAGGTGGTCACCGCGCTCTTCGACTCCGTCGACCGGACGCCGCACACCTACCGCGCCCTGCTCGAGGCGCGCGCGACCAGCCCGACGGTGCGCGAGCTGTGGGAGGAGGGGCGCGCGGAGTTCGCCGGCATGGTCGCCGAGACGATCGAGCGCGAGCGCACCCTGGGCCGCGCGCGACCCGGCCCCGACGCCGGCGCACTGGCAGCCGTCCTCCTCGACGTCAACGACCAGGCCGTCGAGCGACACGCGCTCGGGGTCGGCCCGCCGCGCGCGCAGCACATCGACGCACTCGTCCACATCTGGATCCAGAGCATCTACGGGAGCACCTCGTGAGCACCACCTTCGACTTCACCTCCGCCGGCATCCGCTGCGCCGCCACCCACTTCCCGGGCGAGGACGGCGCCCCGGTCGTCGTCCTCGCGCACGGCCTCGCCGGCACGCAGGACGCCGGCATGTGGCCCTTCGCCGAGGCGTACGCCGCCGCCGGGTTGCACGCCGTCACCTTCGACTACCGCTGCTTCGGGGCCAGCGACGGCCAGCCGCGCCAGGTCGTCTCGCTCGCCGGCCAGCTCGCGGACCTGCACGCCGCCGTCGACGCCGCGCGGAGGCTGCCCGGCGTCGACCCGGACCGCGTCGTGCTGTGGGGCGCCTCGCTGGGCGGCGGGCACGTCGTCTCCGCCGCGGCCGGGCGCACCGACGTCGCGGCGGTCGTGTCCGTCGTACCCATGGTGGACGGGGTGGCCGCCGCCCGGCTGGCGGCGAAGCACCACGCCCCGGCGCAGCTGCTCGCCTCCACCAGTCGCGGTGTGGCCAGCGCGCTGCGCCGCCGGGCCGGCCGCGGCCCGGCGATGATCCCGGTCGTGGCGCGGCCGGGGGAGCCGGGCGCCCTCACCCTCCCCGGCGCCTACGAGGACTACCTCGCCATCGCCGGCCCGACGTGGCGCAACGAGGTCGCCGCCGACGTCGTGCTCGAGCTCGGGACCCGCGCACCCCTCAAGGCGGCGGCGCGGCTGGGGGAGCAGGGTGTCCCGTGGCTGGTGCAGGTCGCCGACTTCGACCGGAGCGCCCCGCCGCACGCGGCGATGAAGGCTGCCGTCGCCGGTCGGGCCGAGGTCCGCCACTACCCGGGCGACCACTTCGACCTGTTCGCCGGCAAGCCCTTCCACGAGCCGGCCGTGCAGCACGCGCTGCACTTCCTGCGCCGGGCGCTCGGCCTCGCGCCCGCCGCTGCGCCGACGTCCGGGGCTCAGGCGGTCCGGTAGTCGTCCAGGTCCTGGCCCAGCTCGACGAACAGCGCCTGGTTGAGCGCGAAGACGGCCCTGACCTCGTCGACGACCCGCGCGACCTCGTCCTGCGAGAGCGGCAGTGCGTCGAGGGCGGCGCGGTAGGTGTCCTTGAAGAGCTTGGGCTTGGGGATCCCGGTGAACTCGTAGAACGCCGTGCCCCGGCCCTCGGGGATGTCGTAGGTGCGGCGCAGGATGCGGCCGATCACCTGGCCGCCCGAGAGGTCGCCGAGGTAGCGGGTGTAGTGGTGTGCGACGAGGGCGCCGGTCCACTCGGCGGAGGCGATGCGCTCGGCGTACGCCGTCGCGGCGGGGGACTCGATGGCGTCGGCGTCGACGCCCGGCGCCCAGTGGGCGAGGTCGGCGTCGATCGCAGCGAGGCGCTCGAGCGCCGGGTCGTGCAGGGGAGCGATGAGCTCGTCGTCGGCGTGCTCCGCGACGGCCTTCTCGAGCGCCGCGTAGATCCGCCGCAGGCGAAGGAGCAGGTCGGTGTGGGCCTGCGAGGTGAGCCTGCCCTCGAGCAGCTCGGCCATGAAGGACGAGTTCTCCGCGGCCTCGTGCTCGCTGCGCGAGCCCTCCCGCATGGCGACCGACAGCGGGACGGCGGCGGTCGGGGTCTCGGTCACAACGGTCACGTGCGCTCCTGCAGTCGGGAAGGTGTTGACAGATTGTCAGCAAGTTTGTGACAGGTTGTCAAGAAGAATCCTTGGATAGGCTATCCTAAGTAAGGATGTGCTACCTTCCTGCACGCCGGCCTCGGGACCCCGGCGAGCAAGCCTGCTGGCGTGAGCCCTGTCGCTGAGGAGCGAACCCTTCATGACCCACCCCCCGGTCCGTGGTGCGCGGGCGCTCGTCCCGCTGGTCGTCGCCGTGCTGGTGCTCGCGCTGGCCGGGTGCGGGCTGTCCGCGCCGGACTCGGGCAACGGCGGGGACCGGGAGGCCGGCAAGGCCGCGCCGCGCCTCGCCGACGTCGAGCCGGCGGTCGAGCCCGTCGCCTCGCCCACCCCGGAGCTGCCCGTCACCGTCACCGACAACCAGGGCACCGAGGTGACGGTGGAGGACGCCAGCCGGATCCTCGCCCTCGACGTCTACGGCACCCTCGCCCGCACCGTGTTCGAGCTCGGCCTGGGCGACAACGTCGTCGGCCGCGACACGACCACCCAGTTCGCCGAGGCCGCCGACCTGCCGCTCGTCACCCAGAACGGCCACGACCTCTCCGCCGAGGCGATCCTCGAGCTCGACCCCACCGTGATCCTCACCGACACCTCGCTGGGCCCGTGGAACGTCGTGCTGCAGATGCGCGAGATCGGCATCCCCGTCGTGGTGCTCGACTCCCACCGCGGCCTGGGCAACGTCGACTCCCTGATCACCGACGTCGCCGAGGCGCTCGGGGTGCCGGAGGCGGGCCGGGCGCTGGTCGAGCGCACCAGCGCGGAGGTCGACGAGGTCCGCGCGGTGCTGGAGGAGGTCGCGCCCGAGGACGTGACCGACCAGCTGCGCGCCGTCTTCCTCTACGTCCGCGGCCAGGCCGGCGTCTACTACATGTTCGGCGCCGAGTCCGGTGCCGAGGGCCTGATCGACGCCCTCGGCCTGTACGACGTCGCCGCCGAGATCGACTGGAGCGGGATGAAGCCCGTCACCGACGAGGCGATCATCGCCGCCCAGCCCGACGTCGTCCTGATGATGAGTGGCGGCCTCGAGTCCGTGGACGGCGTGCCCGGCCTGCTCGAGCGGCTGCCCGCCCTGGCCAACACCCCGGCCGGCGAGCGCGAGCGGTTCGTCGACATGGAGGACTCGCAGATCCTCGGCTTCGGACCGCAGACGGCCGAGGTGCTCAACGCCCTCGGTGTCGCCATCTACGCACCCGAGGCGCTGAGGTGAGCGCCGCGCCCGGCACCCTGCCCGAGGCCCCCGGCGCCCGCCAGCGCGAGGCCGGTACGCGCGGCAGCTGGCGCACCAGCCTCACCAACCGCGTGGGCCTGGTCTCCACCCTCGCTGTCCTGCTGGTCGTCGCGGTCGTGCTCGGTGCCGGCCAGGGCCAGATGCAGATCCCCGCCTCGGAGGTGCTCGGCTCGGTGCTGCACCGCCTGGGCCTCGACGTCGGCCCGCTGCCCAGCCACCCCCGTGGCGAGGGCACCCTCTGGGACGTCCGGTTCCCGCGCGTCGTGCTCGCCGTGCTGGTCGGGGCCTCGCTGGCCACTGCCGGTGCGGTGATGCAGGGCGTGTTCGGCAACCCGCTGGCCGAGCCCGGCGTCGTCGGCGTCGCCTCCGGCGCCTCGGTCGCCGCCGGTGCGGTCCTCGTCTTCCACATCTCCTTCCTGGGCTCCTGGACGATCGCGTTCGCCGCGTTCCTCGGTGGCCTCGCCGCCACCACGCTGGTCTACCTGCTCTCCCGCGCGGGCGGCCGCACCGAGGTGGTCACCCTGGTGCTGACCGGCGTCGCGATGAACGCGATGACCTCGGCCGCGCTGGCCTTCCTCATGTTCCTCGGCGACCAGCAGGCCCGCGAGGAGATCGTCTTCTGGACCCTCGGCAGCCTCAACGGCACCCGCTGGGAGGCCGTCGCGGTGGTCGCACCACTCGCCGCCGTCGGCATCGTCGCCGCCCTGCTGCTGGCCCGCTCGCTCGACCTGCTCGCACTCGGCGACCGCGCTGCCTTCCACGTCGGCCTCGACGTCGAGCGGCTGCGGATGCTCGCCATCGTCGTGGTCGCCGTGCTCACCGCCGCCGCGGTCGCCTTCGCCGGGACCATCGCCTTCGTCGGCCTCGTCGTGCCGCACCTGGTGCGGATGATCGCCGGCCCCGGCCACCGGCTGCTGATCCCGGCCAGCGCGCTCGGCGGCGCGGTGCTGCTGACCTTCGCCGACCTGTGGGCGCGCACCGCGATCGACAACGCCGACCTGCCGATCGGCATGCTCACCGCGCTGGTCGGCGGTCCCTTCTTCTTCTGGCTCATCCGGCGCTCGCGCCGCTCCGCGGGAGGCTGGGCATGAGCGCGATCGAGGCACGTGGCATCGAGGTCGTCCTCGGTGGGAACCAGGTCCTGCGCGGCGTCGACCTGGCCGTCGAGCCCGGTGAGCTGGTCGCGCTGGTCGGACCGAACGGCGCCGGCAAGTCCACGCTGCTCTCGGTGCTCTCCGGTGACGTCGCCGCCACCGCGGGCAGCGTCGACCTCGACGGCCGACCGCTGGCGTCGTACTCGGCCCGGGCGGCGGCACGCCAGCGCGCGGTGCAGCTGCAGCACCAGGGCCTGGCCTTCGGCTTCCGCGTCCACGACGTCGTGATGATGGGCCGCAGCCCGTGGTACCGCACCCCCCGGTCGGCCGACGACGAGGACGTGGTGGCGGACGCGATGCGCCGCACCGACGTCGGCCACATGGCCGAGCGCTCCTTCCCGACGCTGTCGGGCGGGGAGCAGGCGCGCACGTCGTTCGCCCGCGCGCTGGCCCAGCAGACCCCAGTGCTGCTGCTCGACGAACCCACCGCGGCGATGGACATCCGGCACCAGGAGGCGGTGCTCGAGGTCGCCCGGACCCTGGCGCGCGAGGGAGTCGCGGTGGTCGTCGTGCTGCACGACCTGTCGCTGGCCGCGGCCTACGCCGACCGGATCTGCGTGCTGAGCTCCGGCACCGTGCGCGCCGAGGGCCCGCCCGCCGAGGTGCTCACCTCGTCCCTGCTCACCGACGTCTACCAACACCCCGTGGAGGTGCTCGTGCACGACGGCTACCCGGTGGTGGTGCCGGTCCGGCGCCGCAGCCCCGAGAACCCGGTCGGTGGACCCGTCGTCGAGGAGGCGCTGCGATGACCGCCCGCCGTCCCGCCCGGCTCGCCGCGCTGGCCCTCGTGCTGGCGCTCGTGGGCCTGTCCGGCCTCGCCCCGGTCCCGGCTGCGCACGCCGCGGCCCGGGTGACGGTCGTCAACGACCAGGGCAGCGCCGCCATCGACCCGACGTACGCCACCCGGCTCAGGGTCAGCGGGCGTGGCTTCCAGTCGGTGCGCGGCGGCCACGGCGGCATCTACGTCTTCTTCGGCACCGTCAGCGGCCAGTGGCGGCCCAGCAAGGGCGGCTCGACCGGCGAGAACTACTTCTACGTGCCGGACAGCGAGTCGAGGGACAACGCCGGCCACCAGGCCTACGTCGCCTTCCCCGGCTCCGACACCGCGGGCTCGGCCAACGGCGGTGTCGTGACCGCGGACGGCCGCTGGTCGACGACCATCAACGTCCCCGGTGCGACCTTCCGGTCGGTCGACCGCAAGGGGAAGATCCGGACCATCGACTGCCGCAAGGTGACCTGCGGGATCATCACGGTCGGCGCCCACGGCGTCGCCAACGACGCCAACGAGACCTTCACCCCGGTCGCCGTCCGGGACCTGTACGGCGGGAGTGCGCCCTCGGGCACCAGTCGCACCGGTCCCGACGACGTCGCGACCCCGGACGCGGCCGTGGAGGCTGCCGAGGACGCCGCCCGGACGGGGAAGCCCGCGAAGCGGGTGAAGCCGGTGCTGTCCGTCGACCGCCGCGCCGCCGTCGCCGGACGGGTGCTGTCCTTCACCGCCCGCGGCCTGCCTGCGGGCGCCCAGGTCTCCGCCGTGCTCGACGACGGCGTGGTCGCCGCCGGCCCGTTCCTCGTCGGCGACGCCGGCCAGGTCACGGGGGTGCTGACCCTGCCGCTCGACCTCGGCTCCGGCACCCACGAGCTGCGGCTGTTCGGCCTCGACGCCGGCGCGGGCGCCGACGGCGAGGACGCCCCCGTCGTGCGGTTCGCGGTGGCCGCGGCCGACGACACCGCGCCGGCTGCCGCCGAGACCACCGACGCGGACGACGAGGTGGCAGCCGACCGGCTCGGCATCGCCTTCTTCGTGCTCGCCGCGCTGGTCCTGCTCGGTGCCGTGGCGCGCCTCGTCCTGGTCGCGCGGCCGCGGAGGTCCGCCGATGCGGCCTGAGACCTCGCCGACGACCATCGTGCGGCGCGCGCTCGCCGCGGTCCTGGCCGTGCTCGGCCTCGTCGCCTGCGCCATCGGGATGGCCTCCGTCGGGGCCGGTGCCGCCGTCGCTGACGAGCCGGTCGCGGAGGCGGCGAGCACGACGCAGCCGACGCAGCCGACGCAGCCGACCCAGCCGTCGGAGCCGTCGGCGACCGCGGACCCCACGGGCGATCCGGACGCGACGGACGACCCCTCCGTGCAGCCGTCGGACGACCCGACCCAGGACCCGAGCGACGAGCCGACCGACGAGCCCAGCTCCCCGCCCGTCGATGGCGTGGAGCACCTGACGAGCGCCGTGCTGCGCTGGGGCCTCAACAACGAGTCCAACACTGCGGCGTACAACCCCGGCACCTACAACTTCCTCGTCGCCGGCCGGATCCCCGACCCCGGCAAGGGTGGCCAGCTCATGCCGGCGTCGCGCTGGAAGCAGAAGGTCGGCAACGTCGCGGTGGAGAAGTGGGACGCCGCGAGGAAGGCCTGGCGACGGGCCACCTGGACGGGCCTGCGCACCGACAGTGGCGGCAAGGACCTGCGCATCGGGACCCCCAGCGAGCACCAGCTGGTCTTCTCGCGTGGCACCGGCACGCTCGACCGCGCCGCCGGCACGGCCCGCATCGCCTGGGACGGCGACGCCACCGTCGTCTACTACTCCGGCGTCAGCTTCTTCTACCTCTCCGACCCCGTCCTCACCATCGCCGAGGGACGCGGGACCCTGACCGCGACCCTCGGGGG
Organism: Nocardioides sp. J9; assembly: GCF_007829375.1. NCBI lineage: Bacteria > Bacillati > Actinomycetota > Actinomycetes > Propionibacteriales > Nocardioidaceae > Nocardioides > Nocardioides sp. J9. Next base: position 121,047 of record NZ_VLJQ01000001.1, read on the forward strand.
CTTCGGGTCGTCCCAGGCAGACATGTCCCTCTGGCTGCCGCTGCCCGAGACCGAGGTCACCGTCGCCACGCTCTCGGACGTCCGTCTGGTCGGTGACGGCTTCACGGTGACGCCGGACTACCGCGGCGTCGCCGTCGAGCTGGAGACAGGCACCCAGAAGCGCGACGCGAAGGGGTGGGGCGCCTTTCCCCAGGGCTGGGTGAGCTTCATGGAGAAGGTCGGCACCGCGAGCTTCTGGTACACCAGCGGGGGTTTCGCCGACCCCAACAAGGAGCCCCTGCCCGTGACCGTGGCGTGGCGTGCCGACCGGGCCGTGGCACCGACGCCCGCGCCGACGGCAACGGCACCCGCCGAGGTCGAGAACAGCGCGCCCCCGCCCCCCGGCACCGGTGAGGTTCCGTTCGCCGTGGGCGGCCCCCCGGTCGGCAGCGGCGCACTACCTCCGGTCGCGCCGGCGGCGGCGCCCGGCGCGCAGGCCGGGTCGCTGCTGGCGCGCCCCGAGCCCCACGTGGCCCTGCAGCCGATGTCCGCCCCGGTGGCTGCACCCGCCGACCGTGCCTGGACGTGGTGGGGCGGCGGCGCGCTGCTCCTCCTCGCCGCGGCCGCGCTCCTCGTCCCCGGACCGCTCCCGGTCCGGGGACGTCCCTGAACCCCGTCTCGACGACGAGAACCCCAAGAAAGGGAGATCCCATGTCCACTCTCACCCCACGGCGTCGCTCCCGGCTGCGTGCCGGTGTCGCCGCGGCGGCGGCCGCAGGCCTCACCGCTGCTGGTCTGAGCCTCGTCCCCGGCCTCACGGCCCCGGCCCAGGCCTCCGCCGCCAGTCCGGAGCTGACCTGGAAGGTCTCCGGGTGGTTCGACAGCCACCTGGGTACCCACAGCTGGACCGGTGGCGTCACCGAGAGCGAGGACGGCGTGCTGACCTTCCGCGGCGGTGAGCGCCGCCTGGTCGAGGGCGTCGAGCAGGTCGAGTACGACGGCTCGGTGACGGGTGCCTTCGTGTACGGGGGCACGCGACACTACTCGGTCACGATCGCCGATCCGGTGGTCGTGATCGACGGCGCGGAGGGCGCGATCAAGGCGACCGTGTCCGCGACCGTCAACGAGGAGCCGGACACCCCCGCAGCGCAGGTCACGCTGACCACGTTCGACGCGAGCGCGGCGACCGGGACGCCGGGAGAGGGTCTCGAGTCCCTCGTCGCCACCCCGCGCTGGGCTGACGTCCTGCAGGCGGCGGACGCGCCGGAGGGCCTGCTCGACGCTGACAAGCCGCTCGAGGGCAAGTCCTGGGACATCTCGCTGCTGTCCCACCTGCCGAAGAGCCTGCGGGCGCACTTCCACAAGACCTCGACCTCGGCGAGCCAGGAGACGAAGGCGCCGGCCGAGTTCACCGCCGAGGTCCCGGACACCTACACGGTCGACTCCAACGTCACCGTGACCACGACCTCGCAGGGCACCTCGGGCGCCACGATCCGCGCCACGGGCACCGGCTTCGTCCCGCCGGTGATCGGCGACTTCGGCATCTACGTCGTGGTCGGCGTGGCCGGTGGCCGGCCTGAGGGTCAGTCCGCAGCAGAGGGCATCGAGAACTCCGTCGCTGCGGGCTGGCTGGCGAAGACGCCCACCCCGGGTGCCACGGGTCACCTGGACAACGGTGCCTTCACGCTCGACCTGAGCCTGCCCGCCAAGAAGCTGGTCAAGGGCAAGAAGTACGCCGTCTACACGTTCCCCGCCCACTCCGGGCCGCGGACCTACGAGACCGAGACCCCGATCTCGATCAGCTGGGACAAGGTGTTCCCGAAGGCCGCGACCACCGCGAAGATCAGGGTCGTCAAGGCCCCGACGACCAAGGCGAGGGGCAAGATCGTCGTCACGGTCAAGGGTGGCGCGAAGAAGCCCTCGGGCAAGGTGCGGGTCACCTACGGCGGCGGTCGCCTCAACGGCAAGGTCGTCAAGGTCGCGAAGAACGTGCGCCTGAACTCCCAGGGCGCCGTCACGGTGGTCCTGCCGAAGTCGGCCAGGGGCAAGCGCACCGTCAAGGTGCGCTACCTCGGCGACAGCACGCACAAGGCCAGCGCGACGGTCGCGAGGACGATCACCGTCAAGAAGAGGTGAGCCGTCGGGTCGGTCCCCGCGCAGCGGGGACCGGCTCAGGCCAGCCTCACGCGCCCGGGCCCCCGGCGCCGACCGCCCGCAGCACGAACGACTCGATCGCTGCCGGCGGCAGGTGCCGGGGGCTCAGGCACGCGTGGACCAGCGACAGCGTGGAGTCGAGGTCGTCGAAGACCATCTGACCGCCGTCGCGGCCGCGCTCGAGGATGCCGCGCAGCACGCCCTCGACCGCGACCACGTGGTCGCGGATCTCCAGGCGGGCGGTGGGGGAGAGCACGCCGTACAGCGCGGGGCCGAAGCCCATGTGGAACTTCTCGCCCGCGGCGAGGTGGTGGCGCACGTAGGTGCGCAGCTGCTGCACCGGGTCGTCGGACCCGGCGAGCGCCGCCTTCAGCTCGGACATGTAGGCCTGCGTCTCGTGCGTGGCGAACGCGACGAGCACGGACTCCTTGTCCGGGAAGTGGTGGTAGATCGCGGTGCGCCCGATGCCGGCGCGCTCGGCGATGTTGCGCATGGTGATGGCATCGAAGCTGCCCTCCACCATGAGCTCGGCGAACGCCTCGAAGATGCGTCGCTGCAGCTGCTCGCGATGAGCGCTGAGCGTCTCTCCCTCGATGCGTGGCACGTGTCGAAGCGTAGCGCCGGCGTCCACGGCACCCGTGGTCGTGCGTCGCTGCCGCCGCTGCCCGTCGCCCGCCAGGGCGACCGCGGGGTGCTTCCCGTCCGGGTGCGGGTCAGATGCGGGGCACGACCCGGCCGAGCAGGTCGCCCATCCGGGTGGCGGCGGCACGACCGGCCTCGAGCACCTCGGCGTGGTCGAGCGGGGCGTCGCTGATCCCGGCAGCGAGGTTGGTGACCAGGCTGATGCCCAGCACCTCCATGCCGGCTTCGCGGGCCGCGATCGCCTCGAGCGTGGTGCTCATCCCGACCAGGTGGCCGCCGAGGATGCCGGCCATCCGGACCTCGGCGGGCGTCTCGTAGTGGGGGCCGGGGAACTGCACGTAGACGCCCTCGTCGAGGCCCGGCTCGACCTCGCGGCACAGCTCGCGCAACCGCGAGGAGTAGAGGTCGGTGAGGTCGACGAACTTCGCGCCGACGATCGGGGACCGGCCGGTCAGGTTGATGTGGTCGCTGATCAGCACCGGGGTGCCCGGGGTCCACGTCTCCTTCAGCCCGCCGCAACCGTTGGTGAGCACGATCGCCCGGCAGCCTGCGGCCGCCGCGGTGCGCACGCCGTGCACCACGGCCGCGACGCCGTGACCCTCGTAGTAGTGGGTGCGGCTCAGGAAGGCCAGCAGGTGCCGGTCGCCGTCCTCGCCGGGGAGCCGGATCGAGCGGACCTTGCCGGAGTGCCCGACGACCGCCGACGCCGCGAAGCCGGGCAGGTCGGTCACGTCGATCTCGGTGGTGTTCTCACCGGTCGGGTCCAGCGCCTCGGCGGCCGGCAGCCAGCCGGAGCCCAGGACGAGCGCGACGTCGTGGCGGGCGACGCCGGTCAGCTCGGCGAGGCGGGCGGCGGCCTCATCGGCGAGGGCGTACGGCGTGGGGGAGTCGGTCACGGCGCGAGACTACTCGCCGCAGCGAGGGCCGGTCCGCTCACCACGTGGCGACGACGGACTCGGGGACGTAGCCGTGCCGCACCCGCTGCGGGTGGTTGCCGACCTCGAGGTAGGCGAGCTCCTCGCCGGTGCGGGTGGAGAGCACCGCGACGGCGTCGTCGTCGGACAGCGAGACCCAGCAGGTGTCGTCGAGACCCTCGGTCGACCAGTACGGCTTGCCGTAGCCGTGGCCGGTCGTCTCCTCGTCGAAGTACGTCGCCTCGCCGGTCTCGGCGTCGACCAGGGCTGCGTAGTCGTCCATCGTGCCGGCGACGCACAGCGTTCGCCCGTCGCCGCTGATCGCGATGCCGTGGTGCGCGGAGTCGTTGACGTAGGCCTCACGCATCATCGTCGGCACGCGGTTCTCCAGCTCGACGACGTCGACGACGGCGCCCTTCGCGGGCTCCGGCATCCCGCCGAGGGTGTAGTCGGTCGTGCCGTTGAGGTCGGCCGCCTCGGTGTCGAACACGACGTAGCCGTGCAGGAAGGACACCTGCAGGTAGAGCAGCCGGCCGTCCGGGTGCACCGCGACCGGGCGGACCGCGCTGCTCATGCCGGGGTGGCCGGCCTCGGCGAGCTCCTTGCCCAGGTCCCAGCGCTGGAGGACCTCGAAGGTCCCGGCATCGACGTACTGCATCCACCGGTCGGCCTTCACGGCCGCCTCGAGCTTCGACCACGGCAGCGTGCCGAGCAGCTTGTCGAGGCTGAGCAGGTTGACGAGATTGCCGAGGTTGCCGAGGTTGCCGAGGCCCGGCAGGCCACCGAGGAGGCCGCCCAGGTTCAGCTTGTCCAGCGGCAGCCCGAGGAGGTCCCCGTCGGCGGGGTCGAGGTCGTCGAGCGGCGTGTAGACGCGGCCGATCGAGGCGTGCAGGATCCGCTCGCCGTCCTCGGTGTAGTTGCTCTCGTGCGGCGTCTCCCCGGAGGGGAAGGTGCGCAGCCGGTCGCCGACGCGGACCGACTTCCCGTCGAGGGTGCCGTCGATCATCGAGTACTCGATGACCTGGCGGGCGGTGGAGTCGGAGACCAGCAGGCGGGTGCCGTCGTTGGAGACCTGCATGTGGTCGGTGCGGTAGCCGTCCATCTGCTGCTCGCGCACGATCGAGTCGGTGCGGCCGGCGGTCGCCCTGGCGATGTCGATCCAGACCACGTCGGCGAAGCTCGGCCGGGAGACGGCGAGGTACTTGCCGTCCATCGTGGTGAACATGTCGTCGACGTACTGGTTGTGGCCCTGGCCCGGCCCGGCGTTGATCGCGAGGTAGAACACCAGCGCCACCGGGTCACGCAGGATCCGGTTGGTCTCCTCGGCCTTGTCGGGGATGAGGTCCACCCCGCGCTTGAGCACCTCGAGGGTGCGGGCGTCGACGATGCTCGCGGTGCCGTCCCAGTTGTTGCCGACCCACATCACCGAGCGCTGGCCCTCCCCGGCCGGGCGCAGCGCGACGGGCAGGTCGAGGGCCGCGTCGTCCTCGTGGACCCGGGCCTCCTCGGGCACCGGCGAGGTGCCGCAGGCGGCGAGGGCGACGGCGGTGAGGCCACCGGCCACCGCGGTCAGGACACGGGTGAGGCGGGACGTGGTGCGCACGAACGTGACAACGATTCAGGTTCCCCCGAGGTCACGCCCCCGGGGTGGCCGGCGTCACAGCCCGGTCGAGCGGCAGGCGCGTCGGCGCAGCGCCTCGACGTAGTCGGCCGGGGCGTCGGCGGCCTCGGCCGCGTCCGCGATCACGCCGAGGTACGACGCCGAGGGCAGCCCTCCCTCGTAGGCGTCGAGCACGTAGGTCCACGCCACGATCTCGCCGACCATCGTCGAGACCCGCACCTTCGTCTTGCGGTAGAGGCCGGAGTCGGCCGACTCCCACTGGTCCAGGTGCGGCTCGTCGAGCGGGCTGACGTCGTACACGGCGACGAACACGGCGGTCGTCGGGTCCTGCACGATCGTGGCGAGCGCGCCGTCCCAGCCGTGCTCCTCGCCGCCGAAGGTCAGCCGCCAGCCGGTGAGCCAGCCCGTCGTGCGCATCGGCGAGTGCGGGCACCGCTCGGCCATCCGGAGCGGATCGAGGTTGGTGCCGTAGGCGGCGTACGACGTCACCGGGTCAGGTTAGTGCGTCGGCCGGACGATCCCGGGAAGCACGACGCCTCCCGCCCGGGGAGGGCAGGAGGCGTCGTGCCGGTGGCGCGTCAGGCGCCGGTGTAGAGCAGGTGGTTCTCCGGGGTGGCGGGGGAGCAGATGATCAGCAGGATGCAGCTGCGAGCCGTGCCGCTGATCTTGTTCTTCGTCGTGGCGGCGAGGATCGCGTTGCCGACCGCGCTCGGCGACGCCGACGGGTGCGACTGCAGGTAGAGCGCCGCGGCGCCGGCGACGTGCGGGGAGGCCATCGACGTGCCGCTGATGGTGCGGTTGCCGTTGGACAGCCACGCCGAGGTGATGTCGACGCCGGGGGCGAACAGGTCGACGCAGGTGCCACGGTTGCTGAAGCTGGCACGGGCGTCGTTGCGGTCGCTCGCGGCGACCGTCAGCGCGGCGGGCACGCGGGCGGGCGACTTCGAGCACGCGTCGGTGTTCTCGTTGCCGGCCGCGACCGCCATCGTCACGCCGTCGGCGATGACGCGGCTGACCGCGGCGTCGAGGGTGCTGGACGCCCCGCCGCCGAGGCTCATGTTCGCCACGGCGGGCTTGCCCGCCTGGTGGTGGGAGACGACCCAGTCGAGGCCGGCGATGACGGCCGAGGTCGCACCTGAGCCGTTGCAGTCGAGGACCCGGACGCCGATCAGGCGCGCGCTCTTGGCGAGGCCGTAGGTGCCACCGCCGATCGTGCCGGCGACGTGGGTGCCGTGGCCGTTGCAGTCGGTGGCGTCGCTGTCATTGTCGATCTTGTCGGTGCCGGAGGTCGCGCGGCCCTGGAAGTCCGGGTGCGAGGTGAGGATGCCGGTGTCGACGACGTAGACGTCGACGCCGGAGCCGGTGGCGCCGTACGAGTAGGCGTTGTCGAGCGGCAGGTTGCGCTGGTCGACGCGGTCCTGCCCCCAGCTCGGCGTGGGCGTCTGGGTGTCGCTGATCCGCATCGGGCGGTCGAGCTCGACCGCCTTGACCCGCGCGTCGCCGCGCAGGATCGAGAGCAGGGAGTCGGTCAGCGTGGCGGCGAACCCGTTGACGACGTTGTCGTAGACCTGCGTGACGTCGCCGCCCTTGCGGGTGACGAGCGCGTTGGCGGTGGCGCGGGCGTCGGCGCCCGGCTGGAGGGTGACGATCACGTCGAGCAGGCCGGCCGCCTCCGCCTTCGCGGGGGCGGCCTGGGCGGCCGTCGGGACGTGGGTGAGGCCCGCGAGCGCGAGCGCGCAGGCAGCAAGGAATCCGAGAATCCGAGACATGAAGGGAGCACTCCTGTGTCGTGGCGACGGCCCGGTCGGCCGTCGTACCCATGAGTAGGAGGCACTCTGCACCAACGTGATGTGAGACACAAGCACACCCCCGACTAGGCTGGCGCCGTGACCCACTTCGATGTCCTCGTCCTCGGTGCCGGCCCCGGTGGGTACGTCGCCGCGATCCGCGCCGCCCAGCTCGGCAAGTCCGTTGCCGTGATCGAGAAGCAGTACTGGGGCGGGGTGTGCCTCAACGTCGGCTGCATCCCGTCGAAGGCCCTGCTGAAGAACGCCGAGCTCGCGCACACGCTGACGCACGAGAAGGCGAAGTTCGGCATCGAGGGCGACGCGACGATGGCCTACGGCCCGACCCACAAGCGGTCGCGCCAGGTGAGCGCCGGCATCGTCAAGGGCGTCCACTACCTGATGAAGAAGAACAAGATCACCGAGATCGACGGCTGGGGCACCTTCACCGGCCCGAAGACGATCACCGTCGAGGGCGGCGACGGCTCGACGACCGAGTACACCGCCGACGACGTGATCATCGCCGCCGGTGCGACCGTGCGCACCGTCCCGGGCGTCGAGGTCAACGGCAAGAACATCGTCAGCTACGAGGAGCAGATCCTCGACGAGAACCTCCCGTCGTCGATCATCATCGGCGGCTCGGGCGCGATCGGCGTCGAGTTCGCCTACGTGATGAAGAACTTCGGCGTCGACGTCACGATCGTCGAGTTCCTCGACCGGATGGTGCCGACCGAGGACGCCGACGTGTCCAAGGAGCTCGCCAAGCACTACAAGAAGCTCGGCGTGAAGGTGATGACCTCGACCGCCGTCAAGGGCGTCGAGGACACCGGCTCCGGCGTCAAGGTCCGCGTCGCCCCGGCCGACGGCGGCGACGAGCAGGTGCTCGAGGCCGACAAGTTCCTCGCCGCGTTCGGCTTCGCGCCGCGCGTCGACGGCTACGGCCTGGACAAGGCCGGCGTCGAGCTCACCGACCGCGGCGCGATCGCGATCGACGACTACTGCCGCACCAACGTCGACGGCGTCTACGCCATCGGTGACGTCACCGGGAAGATGATGCTCGCCCACGTCGCCGAGGCGATGGGCATCGTCGCCGCCGAGACCCTCGCCGGCGCCGAGACCATGCCGGTCGACTACGACTTCATCCCGCGCGCCACCTACTGCCAGCCGCAGATCGGCTCGTTCGGCTACAGCGAGCAGCAGGCGAAGGACAAGGGGTACGACGTCAAGACCGCGTCGTTCCCGTTCTCGGCCAACGGCAAGGCCCAGGGCCTCGGCGAGGCCGTCGGCTTCGTCAAGATCGTCGCGGACGCGGAGTACAACGAGATCCTCGGCGCCCACATGATCGGCCCCGACGTGACCGAGCTGCTCCCCGCGCTGACCCTGGCCCAGAAGTGGGACCTCACCGCCGACGAGGTGGGCCGCAACGTCTTCGCCCACCCGACGCTGTCCGAGGCGGTCAAGGAGGCGATCCACGGGATCGCCGGCCACATGATCAACCTCTGACCAGCCTCTGGACCAGCCTCTGGCGAGCCCGGTCGCAGCCACGACCGAGGACCTTCGGCCCCGTCGGTTGAGTAGGGGGACTCACGCGCGCGTGGGTCCCCCTGCGCGACTGTTCAGGCATGAAGGATCTTCGCCGGGTCGTCGTCACCCTCGTCATCGGTTCGTTCTCGCTCGCCGCGCTGCTCGGCATCGCCGCCCTGCTCGGGGGAGGTGAGTTCACCGAGACGCAGGGGCGCGTGCTGCTGACGACGGTCGTCGTGGGCGTCGAGTCCACCGTCGTCCTGTGCCTGCTGGCCCTCGCCGGGCACCGGTTCTTCCCGGTCTCCGTGGTCGGCGGCCTCGCCTCCGTCGTCGCCACCGGCGCCGCGCTCACCCTCACCTGGGCCGACTTCGCGTGGGACTCCGGCGCGTGGGACACGCTCTGGAAGACCTTCGGCGTCAGCGGCGTCGTCGCCGGCACCGCCGCCCAGCTCGCCCTCCTGGTCGCGCTCACCCTGCGCCCGGGCCGGGCCGCGGGCACCCTGGGCCTCTTGCTCGCCGGCACCGCCGCGGCCGCCGCCGTCGTCGCCACGATGGTGGTCGTCCCGATCCTCGGGGAGTCCGACCCCGGCGGCACCTACTGGCGCACCTTCGGCGTCCTCGCGATCCTCGACGTCCTCGGCAGCGTGGTGCTCACCGCGCTCGGCGCCTTCGGCCGGGCCCGCGTCCCGCGCCCGACCGACGCTGCGGCGACGCCGGCCGAGCCGCTGGCGCTCACCCCCGACCTGCAGGAGCGGGTGGCGTCGTACGCCCGCAGCCGGGGGACGACGCCGGAGCGGGTCCTGGCGGCCGCGGTCGACCGCTACCTTGCGGCCTCCTGACGCGGGACCGGCGGCGCGCGGCGCGGCTGCAAGAATGGCGGGCATGACCCGCGTGGTGATCATCGGTGGAGGACCCGGCGGCTACGAGTCGGCGCTCGTCGCGGCGCAGCTCGGCGCGGAGGTGGTCGTGGTCGACTCCGACGGGATCGGCGGGTCCGCGGTCCTCACCGACTGCGTGCCCAGCAAGACCCTCATCGCCACCGCCGAGGTGATGACCGAGATGTCCGGCGCCAACGAGCTCGGCATCATCGCCGAGCCGCCGCGGATCGACCTCGGCCGGATCAACCAGCGGGTCAAGGCGCTCGCGCTGCGCCAGTCCGCCGACATCGAGCGCCGCCTGGCCCGCGAGGGCGTGCAGGTCGTGCGCGGGCGCGGCCGGCTCGACGGGCCGGGGCGCGTGGTCGCCACCGGGGACGACGGCACCGAGACGTCGTACGACGCCGACGCGGTCCTGCTGGCCACGGGCGCCTCGCCCCGCACGCTGCCCTCGGCCCAGCCCGACGGGGAGCGGATCCTCACCTGGGAGCAGGTCTACGACCTCGACGAGCTGCCGGAGCACCTCATCGTCGTCGGCTCCGGCGTGACGGGCGCCGAGTTCGCCAGCGCCTACCAGGCCCTCGGCATCCCGGTCACCCTCGTCTCCTCGCGCGACCGCGTGCTGCCCGGCGAGGACGCCGACGCCTCCCTCGTCCTCGAGGAGGTCGCGAAGCGGCGCGGCATGACGGTCCTCGGCAAGTCCCGGATGGAGTCGGTGACCCGTGACGGTGACGTCGTCGCCGTGCGCCTCACCGACGGTCGCGAGGTCACGGGCTCGCACTGCATCCTCGCCCTCGGCTCGGTCCCGAACACCGAGGGCATCGGGCTGGAGGAGGCCGGCGTGATCCTCAAGGACGGCGGCTTCGTCAACGTCGACCGCGTCTCGCGCACCTCCGCCCGCGGGGTGTACGCCGCCGGCGACTGCACCGGCGTCTTCATGCTCGCCTCCGTCGCCGCCATGCAGGGCCGGATCGCGATGTACCACTTCCTCGGCGACGCGGTGGCGCCGCTGGACCTGAAGAAGGTCGCCTCCAACGTGTTCACCGCCCCCGAGATCGCCACGGTGGGCTGGACGCAGAACGCGATCGACGCCGGCGAGATCGAGGCGGCCTCGATCATGCTCCCGCTGCGCGGCAACCCGCGCGCCAAGATGCAGGGCGTCGCGGACGGCTTCGTGAAGCTCTTCTGCCGCCCCGGCACCCGCATCGTCGTCGGGGGAGTGGTGGTCGGCCCGCGCGCGAGCGAACTGATCCACCCGGTCTCGCTCGCGGTCGCCGAGTCGCTGACCGCCGACCAGGTGGCGCAGGCGTTCACCGTCTACCCGTCGATGAGCGGCTCGGTCGCGGAGGCGGCGCGTCGCCTGCACCAGCACTGACCTCGCAGCACCGGGCACCACTGTCCACGACCTCCGGCCACTTCCGCCGGCACCGGGACGTGGTGAGAGAATCGGGGCCATGCGCGTGCACCTCGGCTGCGACCACGCCGGCCTCGAGCTCAAGTCCCACCTCATCGGCTGGCTGACCGAGCACGGCTACGAGCCGGTCGACCACGGTCCGTTCACCTACGACGCCCTCGACGACTACCCGGTGTTCTGCCTGCGGGCGGCCGAGGGCGTCCGTGCCGACCGCGAGGCCGGCCTCGACAGCCTCGGCGTCGTCATCGGCGGCTCCGGCAACGGCGAGCAGATCGCCGCCAACAAGGTGAAGGGCATCCGGGCCGCGCTGGCCTGGTCGGAGGAGACCGCGAGCCTGGCCCGCGAGCACAACAACGCGCAGGTCGTCGCCGTCGGCGGCCGGATGCACACCCTGGACGAGATGACCCGCCTGGTCGAGGTCTTCCTCACCACGCCCTTCCCGGGCGACGAGCGGCACGTGCGCCGGATCGGCCAGATGGAGTCCTACGAGACGACCGGCGAGCTCCCGCCGCTGCCCGAGAGCGCCCTCGGGCACGAGGCCTGATGCCCGAGGGGCACACCCTCCACCGCCTGGCCGACCAGCTGACCGCCGTCTTCGGCGGCCACCTCGTCCGTGCCGGCAGTCCCCAGGGACGCTTCGAGGCCGGGGCCGGGCAGGTCGACGGCACCCGGCTCCTCGACGCCGACGCGTGGGGCAAGCAGCTGTTCATCCGCTTCGAGGCCGACCGGCTCGTCCACGTCCACCTCGGGCTCTACGGCCTCTTCGACGTGTACGACGACGTCGACTCCGTGCCCGACCCGGTCGGCCAGGTGCGGCTGCGGCTGGTGCGTCCGGAGGCCGAGCGGCCCGCGGCGTACGCGGACCTGCGCGGCGCCACCCGCTGCGAGCTCGTCACGCCGGCCGAGCGGGACGCGGTCGTGGCGCGGATCGGCCCCGACCCCTTGCGCGAGGACGCCGACCCGGACCGGGCGTGGCAGCGGATCTCCCGCAGCAGCGCCCCCATCGGCACCCTGCTGATGGACCAGTCGGTGCTCGCCGGGGTCGGCAACGTCTACCGCGCCGAGGTGCTCTTCCGCCACCGCATCCACCCGCTGCGACCCGGCAACACGATGCGGGTCTCGCAGTGGCGCGCGATCTGGGACGATCTGGTCGTGCTGATGCAGGAGGGCGTGCGCACCGGGCGGATCGACACCGTCCGCCCCGCCCACCTGCCCGAGGCGATGGGCCGGCCCCCGCGGGTCGACGACCACGGCGGCGAGGTCTACGTCTACCGGCGGGCCGGCCAGCCGTGCCACGTGTGCGCGCGGCCGGTGCGCACCGAGGTCCTCGGCGGGCGCAACCTCTTCTGGTGCGCCCGCTGCCAGCCGGCCTTCCGCAGCCGCGCAACGGGGCGCCGATGAGGCGCGGGCGGCGCTGGCTGACGTCGGACCGCGGCACGGCGCTGCTGCTCGGCGGGTTCTCGACGGCCGTGCTCGTGCTGATGGCCGTGCTGCCCGACGACGTGCCGCTCGCACTGGTCTTCCTGCCGATCGTCCTGGCCGTGCTGCTGCTCGGCAACAGCGTGCTGCCCTGGTACGCCACGTGGATGCTCGCGGCCCTCACCGTCGCGGCCTTCCTGCAGGACTCCTGGTCGGCGCGCACGATCGTCGGCCTCGTCGTCATGTACGCCGTCACGCTCGTCGTGCTCGTCGTGACCGTGCGCCGCCGCGGCGGCCTCGGCGTCGCCCGGCAGCGGGGCGAGTCGATGCTGGTCGACCTGCGCGACCGGATCCTCGCCCAGGGCGAGATCCCGCAGCTGCCGTCGTCGTGGCTCGTCGAGTCCGCGCTCTCCTCGGCCGGTGGCTCGGCATTCGCCGGTGACTTCTTCGTCGCGACGGGGAGCGACCACGGCCGCCGCATCGACCTCGTGGTCGTCGACGTGTCCGGCAAGGGGGAGGCCGCGGGCACCCGCGCCCTGCAGCTGTCCGGCGCGATGGGCGGCCTGCTCGGCGCGCTGCCGCCGGACCGGTTCCTCCCGGCGGCGAACGGCTACCTGCTCCAGCGTGCGTGGGAGGAGGGCTTCGCGACCGCGGTGCACGTCTCGATCGACCTCGCGACCGGGCTCTTCGAGCTCCGCAGCGCCGGGCACCCACCCGCCGTCCAGCGCCACGCCGGTTCCGGCCGGTGGGAGGTGCTGCGCGCCGACGGTCCGGTGCTGGGCATCGTCGAGGACGTGGAGTACAACGCCTGCCACGGCCGGCTCGACCCCGGCGACAGCCTGCTCCTCTACACCGACGGCATGGTCGAGGAGCCCCGGCGCGACATCGAGCTCGGCATCGACCACATGATGGGGGCGGCCGAGTCCCTGCTGCGCCGCTCCTGGGACGGGTTGACCGGCCGGCTGGTCGGCGCCGTCGGCTCGCCGGACGACGACCGCGCGCTGCTGCTGGTGCACCGCCGGCCCTGAAGCCCAGCAGCGGGGTCCGGGGCGGACGCACCGCCCGCGGCCCGGTTGGGGCGCCGTGCGCGCGGTGTGGCACGATTGCCTCTGCTCGGAGGGCCGTCGGCCCCCGCGCACGGGGATGTAGCTCAATGGTAGAGCCCCAGTCTTCCAAACTGGCTACGCGGGTTCGATTCCCGTCATCCCCTCGGAGTGCGGCCGTGCGCAGCGTCGGCAGGGCGCACGACGGGGCGTAGCGTAGTGGCTAGCGCGCCTGCTTTGGGAGCAGGAGATCGCAGGTTCGAGTCCTGTCGCCCCGACCACCGCCTGCCTCGCGCCCCCGCAGGGGCAGCCGCCCGCGTCACGCCGGACCACCCGGACGAACGGACCCACCGGCCCGACCCGCCGGATCCGCGGTTTCCCGCCCACGCCGCCGCGCGCGCCGCTACGGTGCGGTCCGGGGAGGCCGTTGAGAGGACCCTGCCTGTGCACCCACGCCACCTGCTCCGCGCCGTGCTCGCCACGCTGACCGCGCTCCTGCTGACCGGCCTGGCTGCCGGGTCGCCGCTCGCCGTACCCGCAGGTGCGGCCGGGGAGCCCGCGACGACCACCACGCTCGTGGTCTCCGGCGGCACCAGCTACGGCGTCGACATCGTGCTCACCGCGCACGTCACCAGCGAGGCCGGCGTGCCCGTCGGCACCGTCACCTTCAGCATCGACGGCGGCGAGGTGCTCGCCGAGGACGTCCCGGTCGACGCCTCGGGCACGGCGTCCGCCACCGTGCCGGCCGACTACGTCGCCCTCGCCCGCTACCGGGCGGCCTTCACCGGCGACGGGTTCGGCGACAGCGAGGCCGCCGAGTTCACCTACGTCCCCCGGGCGGCCGTCCGGCTCGACGCGGAGCCCACCGTCCTGCGGACCAGCGGCGTCGGCAGCCCGCTCACCCTCACCCTGGCCGCCTGGGTGCGCCGGGCCGACGACGGCCGGCCGGTCGCGGGGGAGCCGGTCACCTTCAAGATCCTCGGCGGCCAGCCCGACCTGTTCTCGATGAACGGCGGCACGGTCGTGTGCGACGCCGTGACCGACGCGCGCGGCTACGCCACCTGCGGCGGCAAGGCCACGCTCGCAGCGGTGCTCTCGCTGCTCACCGGGGGAGCGTGGGTGAGCCACCCGCGCCTCGGCGGCTACGAGTTCACCTCCGCGAAGGTGCCCGTCATCGGTCCCGGGGCCGGCTGAGGCCCGTTCGCCTGTCGTCGTCAGTTCGGTGGGCCCCCGGGCCCGGCGGTAGTGTGGGCCAGTCCCGGCGCGGTGAGTCCTGCCTGCGCCCATCGCACCACCCACTGACAGTAGGAGAACACCTGTGAAGAGCGCCGTCGAGACCTTGAGCCCGACCCGGGCCAAGCTGACCGTCGAGGTGCCCTTCGAGGAGCTCAAGCCGAGCCTCGACGCGGCGTACCAGAAGATCGCGAAGCAGATCAACGTCCCCGGCTTCCGCCGTGGCAAGGTCCCGCCGCAGGTGATCGACCGCCAGGTCGGCCGCGGCCTCGTGCTCGACGAGGCCGTCAACGACGTGCTGCCCAAGGCGTACGTCGAGGCGCTCCAGGAGAACAACCTGACCCCGCTGGCCCAGCCGGAGATCGAGGTCACGAAGTTCGAGGACAACAAGGGCCTCGAGTTCACCGCCGAGGTCGACGTCAAGCCCGAGATCGACCTGCCGTCGTACGAGGGCCTGACGGCCTCCGTCGACGACGTCGAGGTCAGCGACGAGGACGTCGCCGAGCAGGTCGACGCCCTCCGCCAGCGCTTCGGCACCCTGATCGACGTCGAGCGCCCGGTCCAGGACGGCGACTTCGTCGTCATCGACCTGGTCGCCCGCCACGACGGCGAGGTCGTCGAGGGTGCGGAGATCTCCGGCTTCTCCTACCAGGTCGGCAAGGGCGGCATGGTCGACGGCCTCGACGAGGCGCTTGTCGGCATGTCCGTGGACGAGGAGAAGGTCTTCACGACCCAGCTCGTCAGCGGCGACCTCGTCGGCCAGGACGTCGAGGTCTCCGTCAAGGTCACCCAGGTCCAGGAGCAGGAGCTCCCCGAGCTGGACGACGACTTCGCCCAGGAGGCGTCCGAGTTCGACACCCTCGACGAGCTGCGCGCCGACGTGCGCGAGCGGCTGGTCCGCGGCAAGCGCCTCGAGCAGGCCGCCGCCGCCCGGGACGCCGTCCTCGAGGCGCTGCTGGAGAAGGTCGAGGTCCCGCTGCCCGAGACGATGGTGACCGAGGAGCTCAACGCCCGCCGCGCCAGCCTCGAGCAGCAGCTGCAGTTCTCCGGCCTGACCCTCGAGAAGTACCTCGAGGACGAGAAGCAGACGCAGGAGGAGTTCGAGGCCGACCTCGAGCGCCGCGTCCGTGACGCCGTTGCTGCCCAGTTCCTCCTCGACGAGATCGCCGACAAGGAGGAGATGGGCGTCGACCAGGGTGAGCTGACCCAGTACATGATCCGCCGCGCCCAGCAGTCCGGCCAGGACCCGCAGGAGTTCGTCAACCACATGTTCGAGCACAACCACGTGCCGGACCTGATCCAGGAGATCCGTCGCGGCAAGGCCCTCCAGCTGCTCGTCGAGGGCGCTGAGGTCAAGGACGGCTCCGGCAACGTCGTGGAGCTGAAGAACCTCCAGGCCGACGGCAGCATCGGTGAGCCCCAGGAGGAGGCCGACGAGGCCGCCGACGAGGCGCCCGAGGCTGCTGCCGAGGAGACCACCGAGGCCTGAGCCTCGCCGGACTACCCCGTTGGGTGCACAACTGTGCACTCAACGGGGTAGTCTCACTTTTCCATGAGGCCCGAACCGACCCTCGTCGACGCTGCGGCGCTGGCCACCGCCGTCCTCGACGACCTGGTCCTCGCGACCGCGCGCGACACCCACACCGCCGTCTCGCGACGCGTCCACGGCCTCGTGGGGCTCGGCCTCGGCCCGGTGGGCAGGCCCGCCGAGGTGGTGCACCGCGGCATCGCCGCGACCGTGTACGGCGCCCTGGGGCTCTCGCTGCGCGGCGCCAGCGCCGGCCTCGCCCGGCTCGCCGAGGCCGGCGTGGGGCCCGGCCTCGAGGACGGCCCGCGGGGGCGCTTCGTCAGCTCGGCCGTCAACGGCCTGATCGGCGAGGAGCTGCGCCGCGACCGGCCGCGGCTCGCGATCGAGATGGGCGTGCGCCGCGACGGCCGCGACGTCGTCCTCACCCCCGACGGCGTGGCTGCGGCGTTCCCGGCCGCCACTGGCCGCCTCGTGGTCTTCCTGCACGGCCTGTGCGAGACCGAGGACTACTGGCGCCGGCACCGCGACCGGGTCGGCGCGACGTACGGCGAGACGCTGGCCGGCCGGGGCTGGACGCCGGTCTACCTGCGCGCCAACACCGGCCTCGCCCTGCGCGAGAACGGCGTCGTCCTCGCCTCCCTGCTCCAGCGGCTCGTGGACGCCTGGCCGGTCGAGGTCGAGCAGGTCGCGCTCGTCGGGCACTCCCTGGGCGGCCTGGTCATGCGCGCGTCCTCCGCCGTCGTCGCGGACGGCGACGCCCCGGCTGCGTGGACCCGGCTGGTCAGCGACGTCGTCACCCTCGGCACCCCGCACCTCGGCTCGTGGTTCGCCGTCAGTGCCGACCACGCCAGCCGGGGCATGGCCCGCCTGCCCGAGGTCGCCGCCTTCGGACGGATCATCGACCGCCAGGCGCCCGGCATCCGCGACCTCGTCGAGGGCCTCGCGCAGGACGTCCCGCCGCTGCCGCACGCCCGCTACCGCCTCGTCACCGCCACGCTCACCCGCTCGCCGCGCCACCCCGTCGCGAGCACGATCGGCGACCTGCTCGTCACGCCGCGCTCGGCGACCGGGCGCGACCGGCGCGGCACCGAGCTCTTCCCGGGCGCCGAGGTGCTCCACCTCGGCCGCACCGACCACTTCGGGCTGCTCAACCACCCCGACGTGCACACCGCGCTGGTCCGCTGGCTGGCCGAACCCGTGTGACCGGTTGAGCCGTCGTACTCAGGCACCGGGGTCACCGCGCCGCGAGGCTGGACCCATGACCGTGCCTGCGACCGCCGCCCCTGCCCGCTCCGCCAGCCCGACCCGCACCGGCGCCCTGGTGACCGCCGGCGTGGCGCTCGTGATCGCCCTGCTGGAGACGGCCTTCGGCGCCTGGTGCTGGATGGAGACCGAGGCGGCGTCGGTGACCAACGACGACCCCCTGGTCGGGATCGGCTTCCTCATCGCCCTCTTCATCGGCGTCCCCGGCCTCGTGGGCCTGCTCCTCGCGGTGCTCGGCTGGGTGTTCGCCCGGCACGTCGCCGGCCTGGTCCTCGCGATCCTCGCGGCCGTCGTGGTGAGCGCACCGCTGCTGTTCCTGCTCGGCACCGGCTCCCTCGCCTACTGACCGGCTGCTCCCGACCACCGGTGCAGACCGGGTACGTCGCCACCCGGACGCCCCTGCCGCCGGTCGGCGTCGTGCTGCAGGATGAGGGCATGGCGACACCGAACGCGGCCCGCGAGCTCCGCGCCGAGGCCGACATCGACGCTCCTGCCGACCACGTGTGGGCACTGCTCACCGACTTCGCGCAGATGGCCCGCTGGAGCCCCGAGACGGTCCGGATGGTGCCGCTCAAGCCCGGCGGCCTCCGGGTGGGGCAGTGGTACCTCGGCATCAACCGCCGCAAGGCCGTCGTCTGGCCGACCCGCTCCGTGGTCGCCGACGTCGTCCCCGCCCGCCGCCTGGTCTGGGACACGCCGTCGAGCGGCGCCCAGTGGGTCTGGGAGATCGAGCCGGTCGCGGGCGACCCGAGCCGCACCCACGTCGTGCACCGCCGACCGGTGCCCCGCCACCTCAGCCTCGGCAGTCGCATCGTCGCCCCGCTGCTGCTCGGCGGCACCGAGGCGCACGCCGACGAGCTCGAGCAGGGCATGGCCACCACCGTCGCCGGCCTCAAGGCCGCCGCCGAGGGCACCTGATCCGACAACACCGGCCCGGGGCGTTTCCGCCGTCGGCGAACAGCGGCGTCCAACGCGTGGATCTGCCGGTGCGGGCGGCTAGTGTCACTGACGTGACTCAGAATCTTCCCGGTGGCCACGGTGGCCATGAGATGAACGGTGCCGCGGGGATGAACTTCCTCGACGACAACATCTACAGCCGGCTGCTGCGTGAGCGGATCGTGTTCCTCGGGTCCGAGGTCCGCGACCAGAACGCCAACGCGATCTGCGCCCAGCTCCTGCTGCTGTCCGCGGAGGACCCGGAGGCGGACATCTTCCTCCACATCAACAGCCCCGGTGGCTCCGTGGACGCCGGCATGGCGATCTACGACACCATGAATTACATCCCCAACGACGTCGCCACGGTCGGCATGGGCCTGGCCGCCTCGATGGGCCAGTTCCTGCTGTGCGCCGGCGCAAAGGGCAAGCGCTACGCGCTCCCGCACGCGCGGATCATGATGCACCAGCCGTCGTCCGGCATGGGCGGCTCGGCCTCGGACATCAAGATCCAGGCCCAGCAGTCGCTGCACATCAAGAAGGTGCTGCTCGAGCTCATCGCCGAGCACACCGGCCAGAGCGTCGAGCAGGTCACCGAGGACGCTGACCGCGACCGCTGGTTCACCGCCCAGGAGGCGCTGGAGTACGGCCTGGTCGACCAGGTCATCAAGAGCGCGAAGGAAGCCTCCGACGAGGGCCGGCCGGCCCACAAGAAGGACTGACGGGAAGGACCGGGCATGAACTACTACATCCCGCAGTGGGAAGAGCGCACGTCGTACGGCTTCCGTCGCATCGACCCCTACGCCAAGCTGTTCGAGGACCGCATCATCTACCTCGGCACGCCGATCTCCGACGACGTCGCGAACGCCGTCATCGCGCAGCTGCTGTGCCTGCAGTCGATGAACCCCGACCAGGACATCAGCATCTACATCAACAGCCCCGGTGGCTCGTTCACCGCGCTGACCGCGATCTACGACACGATCCAGTTCATCAAGCCGGACGTGCAGACCGTGTGCATCGGCCAGGCCGCCTCGGCCGCCGCGATCCTGCTCGCCGCCGGTGCGCGGGGCAAGCGCCTCGCCCTGCCGAACAGCCGGATCCTGATCCACCAGCCCTACACCGAGGGCACCTTCGGCCAGACCTCCGACATCGAGATCCAGGCCAACGAGATCCTCCGCATGCGCGAGATGCTGGAGAAGATGATCAGCGACCACTCCGGCAAGCCGATCGACGAGGTCAGCAAGGACATCGAGCGCGACAAGATCCTGACCGCCCAGGGTGCCGTCGAGTACGGCCTGATCGACTCGATCCTCGAGTCGCTCAAGACCCCCGCACTGGTCTGATCCGGACCAGACCTGCCGATAGAAGACGACGGACCATTCGATGAGCTCCCCGAACCGGTACCGGTACCCCCCGTGTCACGCTGCACTTGCGGCGCCACAGGGGGTACCGTCGGGGAGTTCACATGTGAGGAGGACCCGTGGCACGCATCGGTGACGGTGGCGACCTGTTGAAGTGCTCGTTCTGCGGAAAGAGCCAGAAGCAGGTCAAGAAGCTCATCGCTGGTCCGGGTGTCTACATCTGCGACGAGTGCATCGACCTCTGCAACGAGATCATCGAGGAGGAGCTCGCCGAGGGCTCCGACGTCGACCTCGCAGAGCTCCCCAAGCCCAAGGAGATCTTCGAGTTCCTGAACTCGTACGTCATCGGGCAGGAGCAGGCCAAGAAGTCCCTCGCGGTCGCGGTCTACAACCACTACAAGCGGGTCCAGGCCGGCGTGCAGCCGGTCTCCGGCAAGCACAGCAAGGACGAGGCGGTCGAGGTCGCCAAGTCCAACATCCTCGTGATCGGGCCGACCGGCTGTGGCAAGACCTACCTCGCCCAGACCCTGGCCCGGATGCTCAACGTCCCCTTCGCCATCGCGGACGCCACCGCCCTCACCGAGGCCGGTTACGTGGGCGAGGACGTCGAGAACATCCTCCTCAAGCTGATCCAGGCCGCTGACTACGACGTCAAGAAGGCCGAGACCGGCATCATCTACATCGACGAGATCGACAAGGTCGCCCGCAAGGCCGAGAACCCGTCGATCACCCGCGACGTCTCCGGTGAGGGCGTCCAGCAGGCGCTGCTGAAGATCATCGAGGGCACCACCGCCTCGGTCCCGCCGCAGGGCGGCCGCAAGCACCCGCACCAGGAGTTCATCCAGATCGACACCACGAACATCCTGTTCGTGGTGGGCGGCGCCTTCGCCGGCCTCGAGCACATCATCGAGCAGCGCGTCGGCAAGAAGTCCCTCGGCTTCACCGCCGAGCCGCGCGGCGAGGCCGAGCGCGCCGCCGAGGACCTGCTCGCCCAGGTCCGCCCGGAGGACCTCACCAAGTTCGGCCTGATCCCCGAGTTCATCGGCCCCCTGCCGCTCATCGCGAGCGTCAGCCCGCTGGACCAGCAGGCCCTCGTCCAGATCCTCACCGAGCCCCGCAACGCCCTGGTCAAGCAGTACAAGAAGCTGTTCGACCTCGACGGCGTCGAGCTCGAGTTCACCGACGACGCCATCGCCGCCATCGCCGACAAGGCCCTCGAGCGCGGCACCGGCGCCCGCGGACTGCGCGCCATCATCGAGGAGGTCCTCCTCCACGTGATGTACGACGTCCCGAGCCGCGGCGACGTGGAGAAGGTCGTCGTCACCCGCGAGGTCGTCGACGACGACGTCGCGCCGACCCTCGTGCTGCGCGAGACGAAGCCGAAGAAGAAGTCGGCCTGAGTTGAATTGCGCGAGCGTGTCGCCTGTCGACACCAGCCGCACGGGCACTCGCTGCGCTCGGCCCGCGGGCAGGTGTCGACGCGCCTTCGGCGCGGGCGCCACGCTGCCGCGCCGCAGTTGGCTTGCGTAGGTCCAGCCTTGGCCTGGCGGCAAGCCTGCGTCGGTTCGCGCGAGCGTGTCGCCTGACCGGCGTCTGACTGCGCGAGCGTGTCGCCTGTCGACACCAGCCGCACGGGCACTCGCTGCGCTCGGCCCGCGGGCCGTCTGATTACGCGAGCGTGTCGCCTGATCCGCGTCTGATGGCGCGAGCGCCGCGGTTGGCTTGCGTAGGCCGCGCCGCCGCCTGGCGGCAAGCCTGAGTCAGGGGGCGCGAGCGTGCCGCAGGTGGCTCGCGTAGGYCCAGCCGTGGCTTGGCGGCAAGCCAGAGCGGTGTCTCGTGGCTTGCCTGAGTGCTCCCTGACGGCGTACGCCGAGTGCACCGCGTGGGCGCGAGCCGCCCCCTCCGGAACGGATAGGGGCGACGCGGTCAGGAGGGTGGTGCCGGCCCGGGGGCGGGGGGTCACCAGGTGAGCTCGATCTCCAGCTCGTTGTCCTCGCCGATCTCGAGCTCGACCTTCAGCTCGACCTCGTCGGGGATGCGGACGGTGACCTGCTTGCCGCCGCGGACGAACTCGACGGAGTTGTTCCGGGCGAGCATGTCGGCCAGCGCGCGCAGGCGGGCGGCAGCCTCCTCGCGGCGCAGGGTACGGGTGTCGTCGATCTCGAACAGCTCACTCATGGGCGAGACCCTACTCAGCGGGCTCCTCGGCGATCTCGGCGGTCACGCTCAGCTCGGTGGCCTGCTCGTCGACGGTGAAGACCAGGTCGCCGACGATCTTGCCGGCAGCGACGAGGTCCGCGGAGGCGGCCTCGGCGTTGCGGACGGCCTGCTCGGGGCCGGTGACCTCGACCCGCGCGAGCGGGGTCTTCATGTTGACCTTGGCCTGCGACTTGGCGCCACGGATGCCGGCCAGCGCGGTGGCGACCGCGTCGATCGCGCTGCCGTCGGAGGCGGCGGCGGAGCCGAGCTCGGCGACCGTCGGCCAGGCGGCGCGGTGGACCGAGCCCTCCTGCCACCACGACCAGACCTCCTCGGTCACGTAGGGCAGGAAGGGCGCGAGCAGGCGCAGCTGGACCTGCAGCGCACCGGCGAGCGTGGCCCGGGCGGAGTCGGACGCGTCACCCTGGTCGGCGTACGCACGCTCCTTGACCAGCTCGAGGTAGTCGTCGCAGAACTCCCAGAAGAACTTCTCGGTGACCTCGAGGGCGGTCGTGTAGTCGTAGGCCTCGAAGGCCTCCGTCGCCTTGTTGACCACGGTGGCGAGCCGGCCGAGCAGGGCGGTGTCGACGGGCTGGCTGACCCGGGCCGGGCTGAACTCGGTCGCACCGACGCTGCCGAGGACGAACTTCGACGCGTTGAGGACCTTCATCGCCAGCCGGCGGCCGACCTTCATCTGCTTCTCGTCGAACGGCGAGTCGAGGCCCGGCCGCGCGATGGCGGCGCGCCAGCGGACCGCGTCGGCGCCGTACTTGTCGAGGATCTCGTCGGGGACGACGACGTTGCCCTTCGACTTCGACATCTTCTTGCGGTCCGGGTCGACGATGAAGCCGGAGATCATCGCGTGCGACCACGGCGCGACGCCGTTCTCGAAGTGGGCGCGGACGACGCGGCTGAACAGCCAGGTCCGGATGATGTCGTGGGCCTGGGTGGCCAGGTCCATCGGGAAGACCCGCGACCACAGGTCGGGGTCGGACTCCCAGCCGCCCGCGATCTGCGGGGTGAGCGAGGAGGTCGCCCAGGTGTCCATCACGTCGGGGTCGCCGATGAAGCCGCCCGGCTTGCCGCGCTGGTCCTCGGTGTAGCCGGTCGGGGCCTGGGTCGACGGGTCGACCGGCAGCTCGGCCTCGGTCGGGAGCAGCAGGCGGCCGTAGTCGGGCTCGCCCTCCTCGTCGAGGGGGTACCAGACCGGGAACGGGATGCCGAAGAAGCGCTGGCGCGAGATCAGCCAGTCGCCGTTGAGGCCGCCGACCCAGTTGTCGTAGCGGTGCTTCATGTGCGGCGGCAGCCACTGGATCTCCGCGCCGCGGGCGAGCATCTGGTCGCGGACGTCGGCGTCGCGGCCACCGTTGCGGACGTACCACTGACGGGTGGAGACGATCTCGAGAGGCTTGTCGCCCTTCTCGTAGAAGTTCGCCATCCGCTGGGTCGGCTTCGGGTCGCCGTCGAGGTCACCGGACTCCTTGAGCTTGGCGACCATCGCCTCGCGGGCGGAGTGGACGGTCTTGCCCTTGAGGTCCTCGTACGCCGCCGCGGCCTGCTCCGAGGACAGCCACTCCGGCGTCTCGCGGGAGAACCGGCCGTCGCGGCCGATGACCGTGCGGACCGGCAGCTGCAGCTCGCGCCACCACTGGACGTCGGTGAGGTCGCCGAAGGTGCAGCACATGGCGATGCCCGCGCCCTTGTCCATCTCCGCGGCCGGGTGGGCCAGGACCGGGATCTCGACGCCGAAGACGGGCGAGGTGACGCTCTGGCCGAACAGGTCGGCGTACCGCTCGTCGTCGGGGTGCGCGATCAGGGCGACGGCGCTGGCGATCAGCTCCGGACGGGTGGTCTCGACGTGGACCGGCGTGCCGTCGGCCTTGTGGTAGGCGACGCGGTGGTAGGCGCCGGGGTAGTCACGCGCCTCGAGCTCGGCCTGGGCGACGGCCGTCTGGAAGGTGACGTCCCACAGCGTGGGGGCCTCCTGCAGGTAGGCCTCGCCGCGCGACAGGTTGCGCAGGAACGCGCGCTGGCTGACGGTCTGGGCGTGCTCGCCGATCGTCGTGTAGGTGATCTTCCAGTCGACGCTGAGGCCGAGCGTGCGCCACAGCGCCTCGAAGATCTTCTCGTCCTCCTCGACCAGCTTCTCGCAGAGCTCGATGAAGTTCGGCCGGCTGATCGGGACCTGGCGCTTCGGGTCCGGCTTCTCGGGGGGCGTGAAGTCCGGGTCGTACGGCAGCGACGGGTCGCAACGGACGCCGAAGTAGTTCTGGACGCGGCGCTCGGTCGGCAGGCCGTTGTCGTCCCAGCCCATCGGGTAGAAGACGGACTTGCCCTGCATCCGCTGGAAGCGGGCGATCAGGTCGGTGTGCGTGTAGGAGAAGACGTGGCCGACGTGCAGGCTGCCGCTGACGGTCGGCGGCGGGGTGTCGATGGCGTAGACGTTCTCCCGCGGCTGCGTGCGGTCGAAGCCGTAGGTGTCCTCGGCCTTCCACCGCTCGGCCCACTTCTTCTCCAGCCCCTCCAGGGCCGGCTTGTCCGGTACGACGACAGCGCGGGTGTCCGTGCTGGTCGGGTCCGGGGTCTGCTGGCTCTCGAGGTCGGTCATGGACATGAATCCTAGTTTGCGACTGCGGAGACCCTTGAACCACGGGTTATCGTCGGACGATGCGCCTGCCCGCCCGCGCCCTCCTGGCCGCCCTCGCGACCGTCCTCCCGCTGGCGGTGGTACCGGTCGCGACGAGCTCTCCAGCCGCCGCTGCACCGACCTCCTGGTCGCTCGAGGGCTACGGCAACGGGCACGGCCGCGGCATGTCCCAGTGGGGTGCCGAAGGGGCCGCGTCGAAGGGCCTGACCTACCGGCAGATCCTCGCCTTCTACTACCCGGGCACGTCGGTCGGCACCGCCAAGGGCGCCGTCCGGGTGCTGCTCACCGCCGCCACCCGGCCGGGGCTGGTGATCGACCACCGCAAGGGGCTGACCGTGCGCTCGACACGCACCGGGACGTCGTACCCCCTGGAGCAGAAGGACGCCTGGCGCTGGCGGCTCTCCGGCTCGGCCGACAACTCCACGACCGTGGTGTCGGTGCGCGGCAAGGACACCGGCTGGACCGTGGTGCGCCGCATCCCCGGTGAGGCCGAGTTCATGGCGACCTCGATGAGGCTCTACCTCGGCTCGGGGGCGAAGGTCTACCGCGGCCGGCTGCGCTCGGCGGCTGTCGACGGCAAGCGCGTCGTCGTGAACGTGCTGAGCATGGACAACTACCTCAAGGGCGTCGTGCCGCTCGAGGTCTACCCGACCTGGCACCGCGCGGCCCTGCGGGCGCAGGCCGTCGCGGCCCGCACCTACGCCGCCTTCGAGCGGGACGCCGGCGGCCGCGGCCACTTCGACGTCTACGACACCACCCAGTCGCAGGTGTACGGCGGGGTCGGGGCCGAGGTGTCGTCGACGACCGCTGCGGTCGCCGCGACCGCCGGCGAGGTCCGCACCTACGGCGGGAAGCCGGCATTCACCCAGTTCAGCTCCAGCAACGGCGGCTGGACGGTGGCCGGGACGCAGGCCTACCTGAAGGCGAAGCAGGACACCTACGACCCGCTGCGCCCGTGGACCGACACGGTCACCGCTGCCGAGGTGCAGCGGGCCTGGCCCGCGGTCGGCACGGTCACGGGTCTCGCGGTCACCGAGCGCGACGGTAACGGCCGCTACGGCGGGCGCGCGCTGAGCGTGCGGATCACCGGCACGAAGAAGACGCTGACGGTCGACGGCTCCGACTTCCGCTCGCGGATGGGGCTGTTCTCCACCCTGTTCCGGTTCGTGTAACGGCCGGGGCCGCTCGCGACAGGTAGGGGTGTGCGTACCTCGCCCCTCGTCGTACCGGTCCTGCTGGCCGGGCTCCCGCTCGCCCTCTCCGGCGTCGTCGGCATCGCCGCGCCGGCATCGGCGCTCCCGCCGACCTGCCACGGCCTCACCGCGACCATCGTCGGCA
This sequence comes from Nocardioides sp. J9, assembly GCF_007829375.1. Lineage (NCBI taxonomy): Bacteria > Bacillati > Actinomycetota > Actinomycetes > Propionibacteriales > Nocardioidaceae > Nocardioides > Nocardioides sp. J9. Next base: position 146,918 of record NZ_VLJQ01000001.1, read on the forward strand.
CCGACGGCGACGACGACCTCGACGGCACGCCGCTCGCCGACGTCGTCTGGCTCGGCCCGGGTGACGACGTCTTCCGTGGCGGCGCGGGCGACGACGTGGTGTGCGGCGGCGGCGGTCGCGACACGCTGTCCGGCGGCTACGGCAACGACCTGCTCGACGGCCAGGGCGGCGCCGACCGGATCCCCGGCGGGCCCGGCAACGACCGCCTGCTCGGTGGCGGCGGCGCCGACGCCCTGAACGGTGGCGCCGGGGACGACGTCATCGACGGTGGGGCCGGCGACGACCTGCTGACCTACCTGACCTCGCTGCACCCGGTCACCGTCGACGGGGCGGCCGGGACGGTCGACGGAGACGGCCACGACACCTACACCCGCGTGGAGACCGTGCAGGGCACGGCGGACGCCGACACGATGGTCGGCGGACCCGGGCGCGACCGCTTCGTCGGCGTCGCGGGCGCGGACACGATCATCGGCAACGGCGGTGACGACGTCCTCGTCGCCGGAGGCGGCACGACGATCGGTGGCGCCGGCGACGACCTGCTGATCGTGCAGCGGGGGACCGCCCGGGGTGGTCCCGGGCGCGACGTGCTCCAGCTCTCGCGTGGTGCCCGCGGCCACGGCGGCGCGGACGACGACGAGATCCGGCTCCGGGACGGCCGGTCGGTCGCGTGGGGTGTCGGTGGCGACGACACCTTCGTCGTGCGGTCCGTCCACGCCCGGCCCACCGTCGACGGTGGCGCCGGTGACGACGCGATCAGCTTCCAGGGCTTCGCCCGCGGCGTGAGCGTCGACCTCGCGCGCGGGAAGGCCCGCTGGGGCAAGCGCGGCGTCGCGGCGCTGCGCTCGGTCAGCATCGCCCTCGGCTCCGCGCACCGCGACGTGCTGGCGGGTTCGGGGCGCAACGAGTACCTCTCCGGCGGTCCCGGCGCCGACCGCCTCCTCGGTCTGGGCGGCACCGACATCCTCGAGGGCGGCCGGGGCCGCGATGTCGCCTACGGCGGTGGCGGCGCCGACATCTGCTCGGCCGAGGTCCGGCGCGGCTGCGAGGTCTGAGCCTCCGCGTCCGGTCGACGCAGCACCGCCCGGCAGCCCAGGCCGACGACCAGCGCCCAGAACGCGGCGCCGATGCCCAGCACGGTGACCCCGGACGCGGCCACCACGAGCGTCGCGGCGGCGGCCTCCCTCTCGAGCGGGTCGGCCAGCGCCTCCGCGAGCGCCCCACCCAGCGTGCCGAGCAGGGCCAGGCCAGCCGCGGCCTGCATCAACCCGTCCTCCGCGGCCGCGACCATCGCGGCCAGGGCGCTGCTGGCGACCGCCAGGACGAGGTAGGTCACCGACGCGCTGACCGCGGCGACCCAGCGGCGGCTGCGGTCGGGTCCGGCCGCCGGACCGGCCGCGAGGGCGGCGCTGATCGCCGCGAGGTTGATCGCGTGGCCACCGGTCGGCGCGCCCACCACCGTGCCGATGCCGGTGACCGCCAGCGTCTCCCGCCACGGCACGCGGTAGCCGAAGGTCCCCATGACGGCCACACCCGGCACGTTCTGCGAGGCCATCGTGACGACGTACAGCGGGACGGCGACGCCGACCAGGGCCGGCACCGACCAGTGCGGCGTCGTCCAGGCCAGCGTCGGGGCGAGGGCAGCGGCGTCGACGTGGGCTGTCGCCAGCACGATCCCGAGCGCGACGGCCAGGGACGCGGGCACCGCCCACCGCGGTGCGAGGCGCAGCAGCACCAGCCAGGTCAGGACGACCGGCGCGACCGCCTCCGGGGCGTCGACGAGGGCGGTGACCGGCGCGATGCACAGGGGGAGCAGGACGCCCGCCAGCATCGCCCGGGCCAGGCTCGGCGGGATCGCCGCGACCAGGTCGCCGAGCCGTGGCACCAGCGCGGTGAGCACGATGAGCACACCGGTGGCGACGAACGCCCCGACCGCCGCCGGCCAGCCGCCGGTGACGCCCGTGGCGGACGCGAGCAGGGCGGCGCCCGGCGTCGACCAGGCCAGCACGACCGGGGTGCGGTGGCGCACCGAGAGCCACAGCATCCCGGCGGCCTGGGTGACCAGCAGCGTGAGCAGGCCGGACGCGGCCTGGTCGGGGGAGGCGCCGACCGCGGTCAGCCCGGCGAGGACGACCACGAAGGAGCTGCTGAAGCCCACGACCGCCGTGACCACGCCGGCCAGCACCGGCCCGTGGGTAGTCTCCTCGGACACGCCGCCTCCTCGTCCGCCCTGCCGGCGGTCACCCGCGCGGCGTTCTGTATACGGAACACTCTACGAGGGCGGCGGCGATGGCGCGAGCGGATTCACCCGGGGCGGGCGTGGGCGCCCGGATCCGGGCGCTGCGCGAGGCGCGCGGCCTGTCCCTGTCCGGCCTCGCCGCGGAGGCCGGCATCGGCAAGGGCTCGCTCTCGGAGCTGGAGACGGGGCGGCGCAACCCCACGCTCGACACGCTCTACGCGGTGGCCCGCCCGCTCGGCGTCCCCCTCGCCGCGCTGCTCGACGACCACGACGGCGCGGTCGTGTCGGGGGAGGGCATCGTCGCGACGCGCGTCCGCGTGGTCCGCGAGCCCGGCCGCACCACCGAGGTCTACCTGCTGCGCCTGGCCCCCGGCGCCGAGCGCCGCTCGCCCGCCCACGTGAGCGGCGTGGAGGAGCAGCTCGTCGTGCTCTCCGGGACCGGCGAGGTGGAGTACGACGACCGCCGCCTCCCGTTCGGGTCCGGCGACCACGTCCGCTTCCCCGCCGACCGCCCCCACGCCTACCGCGCCGCCCCCGACTCCGGCGTCGAGGCCGTCAACGTCATCGTCACCCCCGCCTGACCCGCCCCCTCGCCACGACGAGGTGCGTGTTGTGGCGCCGCGAGGTGTGAGGAATGGTGCCGCGAGGTGTGAGGGATGGTGCCGCGAGGTGTGAGGGATGGTGCCGCGAGGTGTGAGGAATGGCGGCGCGAGGTGTGAGGGATGGCGGCGCCCGCGACGTCGGCGCGCGGCGTCGTACCGCCACGACCGACACCTCGGACCGCCACGACCGACACTTCGCGCCACCACAAGGCGCACCTCGCGCAGCCAGAACACGCACTTCGCGGCGCGAACCGTCACACTTCCCGGGGCGAAGTGTCACACCTCGCGGGGCGGAGGGGCGTGCGTCGTGGTGGGGGAGCGGTGGGTCAGAAGGGCGGGGTGCCGGTGCCGGTGAGGCGGTAGCGGCCCCAGGTGTCCTTGTCGGAGAGGCGCGCGGTGGCGTGGCCGTGCGGGGTGCGCAGGACGACCTCGGTGCCGCTGCGGGCGTCGTCGACGGGGGTGCCGGGGGTGAGGCGGCCGTACCAGTGGAAGCGGCCGTCGAGGGGCTGGAAGGCGCCGCGCAGGGTGACGGTGACGTCGTGGGCGGCGCCGTCGAGGTCGACGGTCGCGGGGCCGTCGTAGGCCTCGCGGGGCTCGTGGACGAGGGTCACTGCTCGGCCTCGCGGCGCAGCGGGCGGACGTTGTCGTCCCCGCCCGGGTCAAGGGCGGAGAGGTCGACGCCGTGCTCGGCGGCCGCGCCGGAGAGGGCGTGCCAGATGAACTCGCCGAGGTACGACGCCGCAGCGGCCCGCGACATCGTGCGCCGCTCGAGCCACCACTGGCCCACCGAGCTGCCCAGGCCGACGATCGCGTGCGCCCACGGCTCGGCCGCGCCGGCGTCGCCGCCGAGCACCCGCAGCGCGTCGCCGAGCAGGCGGGTGAGCTTCGCGGCGATCTGGTCCTTGCCCGGCGCGAGCGGGTCGCCGCCCGCGTGCTGGCGGGTGAGCAGCAGGAACGCCTGCGGGTGCTCGGCGATGGTGTCGAGGTAGGCCTGGACACCCGCCGTGACCCGGTCGCGGGCGGGGGCGGGCACCAGCACCGACGCCATGACCCGCTCCAGCACGAGGTCGGTGCCCCAGGCGCCGACCGCGGCGTGCAGCTCGGACTTGTCGGTGAAGTAGCGGTAGAGGACCGGCTTGGAGACGCCGGCCTCGGCGGCGATGTCGGCGACCGACGCGTCCGGGCCGAGCCGGTCGATCGCGCGGATCGCGGCCTGCACGAAGTCGGCACGGCGGCCGGCGCGGTGCTCGTCCCAGCGGGTGGTGCGTCCGTCGCTCTTGACGTGGGGGGGCATGCGAACGACGATACACGTTACCGGTAGTAACATCTATCTGCGGAGGGCCGCCCGATGACGCTGACCGACCCCGCCCCGACCGACGGTGCCGAGGCGCTCGCCGCCCGGCTGCTGCGCTCGAGCGCTCGCCAGTCCTACGACCCCGACGTCGACCTCGACTGGGGCGCGCCGCCCGTTCCGGGCCTGTGGTGGATGCAGCCGGAGCGGATGTCGCTCCACGGCACCCCGCTGTGGCGCCGGCTGAGCGAGGAGCAGCAGCGCGAGCTGTCCCTGCACGAGGTCGCGAGCATGGTCAGCGTCGGCATCTGGTTCGAGCTCGTGCTCATGCAGGTCCTGCTGCGCGACACCTACGACGCCGACCCGCGCTCGGCGCGCACCCAGTTCATGCTCACCGAGGTCGGCGACGAGACCCGGCACACGGTGATGTTCGGCCGCGCCATCGAGGCGATGGGCGTGCCGGCGTACGGGCCGCGCCGGGTCCCGAAGCAGCTGGCGCGCCTGGGCCAGGTCGCCCTGCGCGGCCCGAGCGCGTACGCCGGCATCCTCATCGGCGAGGAGCCGGTCGACCGCTGGCAGCGCGACCTGATGCGCGACGAGCGGGTCCAGCCGCTGGCCCGGATGATCGCCCGGATCCACGTCACCGAGGAGGCGCGGCACGTCGCCTTCGCCCGCGACGAGCTCGCCGCCGCGGTGCGCGGAATGGGCCGCACGCAGCTGCGCTGGCACCAGGCGCTGACGGCGCAGGTCGCGTTCGTGACCATGCGCTCGCTGGTCCACCCCGAGGTGTACGCCGCCGTGGGCCTCGACCCGGCCGAGGCGCGGCGCCAGGCGCTGGGCAACGAGGCCTACCGCGAGACGATCGCGTGGATGGGGGAGAAGGTCGTGCCGGTCCTCGAGGAGGCCGGCATGGTCAGCCCGCGCGACCGCAAGACCTGGCGGGCGTCCTTCCTGCTCCGGTGACCGCTTGCCGGCCGGTGATCGGCCGGGTCAGGACACGAACGGGCGTCGCGCCTCGATCACCGCGGCGTAGACCTCCGGCGCGAGCGCGGCGCCCTCGCGCCGCACCGTCGCGGCGGGGATGACCAGCAGCCGGTTGAGCCGGACCTCGCTGGGCCGCCCTCGCGGGTCCCAGGCGCCGCTGCCGACGTCCATCCAGTACCGGCCGACGGACGCCTCCTGCGCGGCGTCGCGGTCGTGGTCCTTGCTGGTCATCACCAGGCAGCGCACCATCTCCTGCCCGTCGGCGGCCGTCTCCGTGCCGATCACCAGCACCGGCCGGTCCTTGCCCTGGCTCGGGTCGTCCTCGTAGGGCACCCACGCCCACACGACCTCGCCCGGGTCCGGCTCGCCGTCACGCTCGGGCGCGTAGGTGCCGTCGGGGGTGCTGGTCGGTCCGGTGCTGGTCGGTTCGGTCATCGTTCCTCCAGGAACTCGTCGAGCAGGCCGGGGGTGGCGGCCTGGGCGAGGGCGAGCGCGTCGTCCTCGGGGACGTCGAGGGCGCGGACCTGGCCGTCGCCGCCGGCCGTCGTGGCGGCGACCGTGACCAGCCCGGCACGGCGCTGGAACCAGGTGGCGCGCAGGTTCCACCCGATCACGTGCTCGTCGGCCAGCGCGGCGCGGCGGCGCAGCAGCGAGCCGGAACGGGCGACGACGTGCCCCGCGAGGTGCGCGTGCCCCAGGGAGCGGGCCCGGTCCGCGGCGAGCGCCAGCGCGACCAGCACGACGAGCGCGGCCAGCACGAGCAGCCCGGCCGGGGCGCCGGCGGCGACGGCGACCACGACGGCGGCCACGAGGGGCAGCGAGCCGATCAGGGCGCGGGTGAACCGGCGGGTGGTCGCGGCGCGGCCGTGGCTGCGCAACAGGCCGGACGCCGGCTCGGGCGCGCCGAGCACGGACGCCGCTGCCGCGACGACGGTGTCGCGCGGTGCCGGCGGGAGGAGCACGGTCGAGGCCTGCTGGCTGCCGGTGAGCCCGGTGACGATGGCGGTGAGCCGGCGCCCGCGGGCCAGGCGGAGCGCCGCGGGTTCGGCGATGCTGACGCCGGCGAGGCGGACGACGTCGATGCTGGTCTCGCGGTGGGTGAGCAGCCCGCGGGCCACGTGCCAGGTGGACTCCTGGCGGGTCAGCGTGAAGCCCCCGTTGAGCACGAGGTACCCGGCCACCGCGAGCGCCGCGACGAGGACGAGCGCGCCGGCGGCCAGGGCGGCACCGAGGGCCGGGGAGAAGAAGTCGAGGTCCTCCTCGTCGATCCGGAGCTCGACCGACTCGAGCAGGGGCGCGGCCGTGCCGAGCACGGCACCGGTCGCCACCAGCACCGCACTGCTGAACGGCGCGTACCAGAGCCACCGCGGGGAGAAGCGCGCCACGACCCGCTCGGGTACGACGTCCGTCGTACCTGCTGCGCCGTCGGGCCCGGGCTCGCCGGTGGCCACGGAGAGCAGCCGGCCGCGCAGGGCGGCGGCCTGCTCGCGGGGCAGGGCGTCGAGCAGCAGACGGTCGTCCTCGCCGGTGGCGACGCTGCCCGTGCCGATGACCGTCGTGGCGAGGCCGAGCACGCGGTGGATCGGGGACGCGGTGAGGTCGACGGTGCGCACCCGGTCGACCGGGGTGGACAGGGTGTGGCGGTGCAGCAGGCCACGGCGCAGCTCGACGCGCGCCGGTGTCACGCGGTAGGTCGTGGTCAGGTAGCGCAGCACGCCGAAGCCGACCGGGAAGCCCACGCCGAGCAGCGCCCACGGGCCGGTGCCGGACGCCCCGCCGGCGACCAGCAGGCCGATGAGGACGGGCAGGAACTTCACCAGCTCGGTGATCGGGTGCACCAGCAGCATCCGCGGGTCGAGGCGCTGCCACGCCGGCTCGTCCGGTCCGGCCGGCGCGTCCGGTGCCGGGGCCCAGTCCTGCGGCGGCGGTTGCCCGGGGCCGGGTGGTGGGGGCGGCCAGGCGCCCGGCGGCGGTGGTGGCGGGTACGGTCCCGGTGGGGGCGGCGGAGGCGAGCCGGGCGGGGGAGTCCCGGTCGGGTCCGTGCTCACGTCGCGTCGCCCTCCACGAGGTCGGCCTTGCGGGTGAGCTCGTCGACGAGGGAGAGGGCGACGGCCTGGTCGAGGCCGTCGATCTGCAATGGCCCGGCGGCCGAGGCGGTGGTCACCGTGACCGTGGCGAGCCCGAACAGCCGCGCCAGCGGGCCCTGCGCGAAGTCGACGGTCTGCACCCGCGACATCGGCGCGATCCGCCGCTCGCGGGCCCACCAGCCGCGTTGCGTGTAGACCGCGGTCGGGGACACCTCCCAGCGGTGGACCTGGTAGCGCCACAGCGGCACGATCGTGGCCAGGCCGGCGCACACGAGGACGAGCAGGCCCACCAGGGCCCAGCGCAGCGCGCCGCCGGGCAGCCAGAACAGGGCGGCGACGACGCCGACCGCGATCGTGAAGGTGGCCTCGGCGGSCGCCYCGAGCTGCCACAGGGTGCGGGCCCGGGGACTCACCCGGTGGGCGGGATCACGCAGCTGGCTCACGGCGCCACCCTACGGAACAACCCCCACCGGCCAGGGCCGGTGGGGGTTGTCGACGTCTTCTTGCGCTTGGTGGCCGTTGCAAACGTCATCAAGCGCGGGAATCCCCGCTCAGCCGGGGATTCCTGCAGCCGTCACTTGATCTCGGCGACGACCTCACCGTTGCCGACGGTGGCGCCGACCTCGGCCGAGAGGCCGGTGATCGTGCCGGCCTTGTGGGCCTTGAGCGGCTGCTCCATCTTCATCGCCTCGATGACCACGACGACGTCGCCCTCGGTGACCTCCTGGCCCTCCTCGACGGCGACCTTGACGATGGTGCCCTGCATCGGCGAGGTGACGGAGTCACCGGACGCGGCGGCGCCGGCCTTCTTGCCACCGGCGCGCTTCGGCTTCTTGGCGCCGGCCACGGCACCGCCGCCGAGGCCCGCGAGGCCGGCCGGGAGGGCGACCTCGATGCGCTTGCCGCCGACCTCGACGACGACCTTCTGCTTCTCGCCGGCCTCCTCGGCCTCACCGACGTTGCCCTGGTAGGGCTCGATGGTGTTGTCGAAGTCGGTCTCGATCCACGTGGTGTAGACGTCGAAGGAGCCCTCGCCGGTCGGGTTGGACGACGCCACCCAGGCGGGGTCGTTGACGATGACCTCGTGGAAGGTGATCGCGGTCGGCATGCCGTCGACCTCGAACTCCGAGAGGGCGCGGCGCGAGCGCTCGATGGCCTGCGTGCGGTCCTTGCCGGTGACGATGAGCTTGGCGATGAGCGAGTCGAACGCGCCCGGGATGGTCTCGCCGTTCTCGTAGCCGCCGTCGACGCGGATGCCGGGGCCCTGCGGCGGGTTCCACGCGGTGAGCGTGCCCGGGGCGGGCATGAAGTTGTTGCCGCCGTCCTCGGCGTTGATGCGGAACTCGATGGAGTGGCCGCGGACTTCCGGGTCGTCGTACCCGAGCTCCTCGCCGGCCGCGATGCGGAACATCTCGCGCACCAGGTCGATGCCGGTGACCTCCTCGGAGACGCAGTGCTCGACCTGGAGGCGGGTGTTGACCTCGAGGAAGGAGATGGTGCCGTCGGCGGCCACGAGGAACTCGCAGGTGCCGGCGCCGACGTAGCCGGCCTCGCGCAGGATCGCCTTCGAGGACTCGTAGAGGCGCTGGTTCTGCTCGTCGGTCAGGAACGGCGCGGGGGCCTCCTCGACCAGCTTCTGGTGGCGGCGCTGCAGCGAGCAGTCGCGGGTGGAGACGACCACGACGTTGCCGTACTTGTCGGCCAGGCACTGGGTCTCGACGTGGCGCGGCTTGTCGAGGAACTTCTCGACGAGGCACTCGCCGCGACCGAACGCGGCGACCGCCTCGCGCACGGCGGACTCGTAGAGCTCGGGGATCTCCTCGAGGGTGCGCGCGACCTTGAGGCCGCGGCCACCACCGCCGAAGACCGCCTTGATGGCGACCGGCAGGCCGTGCTCCTCGGCGAACGCGACGACCTCGTCGGCGTCCTTGACCGGGTCCTTGAGGCCCGGGGCGAGCGGAGCGCCGGCGGCGAGCGCGATCTGCTTGGCCTTGGCCTTGTCGCCGAGGCCGTCGATCGCCTCGGGGGAGGGGCCGATCCAGGTCAGCCCGGCGTCGATGACGGCCTGGGCGAACTGGGCGTTCTCGGCGAGGAAGCCGTAGCCCGGGTGCACCGAGTCGGCGCCGGAGCGCTTGGCGACGTCGATGATCTTGTCGATCACGAGGTAGGAGTCGGCCGGGGTCGAGCCCTCGAGGGAGTAGGCCTCGTCGGCCAGGCGCACGAACAGAGCGTTGGCGTCGGGCTCGGCGTACACGGCGACGCTGCCGATGCCGGCGTCCTTCGCGGCACGGATGACCCGTACGGCGATCTCGCCGCGGTTGGCGACGAGGACCTTCTGCAACGGCTTGGTCTCAGGCACGCTGAACTCTCCTGCTCGGGGGCGTATCGACTGGCGTAACAACTGTTGTGCGAACTGCCCGGGCAGTCTAGGGGCAGGGTCGTCCCGGACCGCTCGCGGTCCGTCCTGAGAACAGCACGCGAGCCGCCGCCGGGGCCGCCCGGGGCCGATCCCCGCGTCACTCGCCGCCAGGGAACCACGGGAGTGTGGCGAAGGCCACGCCCGGGTGGTCCCGGCCCGCCGTCGTACCGCACCACCTTCGGGGGTTAACAAACGTTAACCTCGGGCCGTAGGATGGCCCGCATGACCCAGTTCGAGCTGTCGCGCGAGCACGAGGAGTTCCGGCGCACCGTCCGGGACTTCGCCGAGGCCACCATCAAGCCCCACGTCGCCGGGTGGGACAAGGCCCACCACTTCCCGACCGACGTCGTCCAGAAGATGGGCGACCTCGGGCTGTTCGGGCTCACCGCCCCCGAGGAGTACGGCGGCGCCGGGATCGACCCGGCCGACGGCCCGTTCACCTCGCTGTGCCTGGCCATCGAGGAGCTCGGCCGCGTCGACCAGTCGATGGGGATCACCCTCGAGGCCGGTGTCGGCCTGGGCATCAACCCGATCCTCACCTACGGCTCGGACGAGCAGAAGCAGCAGTGGCTGCCCGACCTCGTGTCCGGCCAGCGCCTCGCCGGCTTTGGCCTCACCGAGCCGGGCGCCGGCTCCGACGCGGGTGCCACCAAGACCCGCGCCGAGCTCGAGAACGGCGAGTGGATCGTCAACGGCGGCAAGCAGTTCATCACCAACTCCGGCTCCGACATCACCTCCGTGGTCACCGTGACCGCGCGCACCGGTGTCGCCGAGAACGGCCGCCCGGAGATCTCCGCGATCATGGTCCCGGCCGGCACGCCGGGCTTCGTCGCCGAGCCGGCCTACGACAAGCTCGGCTGGCACATCTCCGACACCCACCCGCTGACGTTCACCGACTGCCGGGTGCCCGAGGGCAACCTGCTCGGCGAGCGTGGTCGCGGCTACGCCCAGTTCCTGGCCACCCTCGACGACGGCCGCGTCGCCATCGCGGCGCTGGCCGTCGGCCTCATCCAGGCCTGCGTCGACGTGTGCGTGGAGTACTCCCTGGACCGCCAGACGATGGGCGGCCCGATCGGGCGCAAGCAGGGTGTGGCCTTCCAGGTCGCCGACCTCGAGGTCATGCTGCACGCCTCGCGGATGCTGACCTACCGCGCCGCGGCGATGAAGGACGCGATGCTCGGTGGCCGCGGCCCGTCGATGAAGGAGTTCAAGCAGGCCGCGTCGGTCGCCAAGCTCTACACCAGCGAGTCCGCGGTCACCGCGACCCGGATCGCCACGCAGGTCTTCGGCGGCTACGGCTTCATGGAGGAGTACCCCGTCGCCCGCTTCTACCGCGACGCCAAGATCCTCGAGATCGGCGAGGGCACCTCCGAGGTGCAGCGGATGCTCATCGCCCGCGGCCTCGGCCTGCCGGTCGAGTAACCCGCACCAGCCCCGCACCAGTCTCAGCCACGGCGGCGCCGCAGCCAGAGCAGGCCCACGACGGCCAGCCCGGTTGCGAGCGCCGCGACGGCCAGCCCCCGCCCGCCCAGCGGTACGACGGAGTCGTCGTCCGCTGCGGCGGGCGGTCGCGCGTCCGGCCCCTGCGGCGCCGGCTCCGGCAGCGTGCCGTCGACCAGGCGCGAGCCAGCCTCGGGGGCGGGCAGGGTGGACGGGGTGTAGGCGGGGACGCCGTCGCCAGGCTCGCCGGTGGTGCGCAGCGTGAGCGTCGCGGCCACCCGCACGCCGCGCAGCTGCGCACCTGCGGCATCGCCCGCGGACCACCGGACCAGCACGTGGTGGACGCCCGCGAGCGAGGCGCTGGTGAGGGTGCTGTCGTAGGAGTCGCGGTGCGCGTAGGCCACGACCTGGGACTGCGCGCCGGTGCGGAGCCGGCCACCGCGGACGCCCCGCGTCCGCCAGTCGGCCGGCCGGTCGGCCGACCCCTCCGCGAGGGGCACCGCGCTGGTGCCGAGCAACGGCGTGACGACCTCGACGCTGATGCCGCCGGGGTCGGGCGCACCCGCCGGGAGCCGGGCGTCGAGCTGGGCCTGCAGCGACTGGTCCCAGCCCAGCGGCACGGCGAGCACGGCGGTGCGGCCGGGCCGCAGGACCAGCCGGTGGCTGCCGTCGGTGACGACGGGGGCGTTGGTCGGCGTGGTGCCCGCGGCGACGGGACGCGCCCGGCCCGGCTCGAGCGGCTCCCATTCCGGCGCCGCCGGAGCGGGGAGCAGGCCGAGGTTGTGCTCGGACACCGCCGGCTCCTCGAAGACCCGCACCTCCACCGCCCGGCCCGCGTCGGCCGGGTCGGCGGGGGCGCCGACGGTGAGGAAGAGCTCGTCGGCCGTCGCGCAGGGGTGGTCGCCGACGTCGGTCCAGGTCGAGGTGGCGGCGAGCAGCACCGGGGCCCGCTCGCCGAGGGTCGGCCGGAACACGCCGCCACTGCCGCAGCCGCGGTCGCCCGGCGTCGTACCGACCTCGATGCGCAGGCCGGTCCCGACGGAGTCGCCGGCGCCGACGTACATCGCGGCCACGTGGAAGGTGCTGCCGGGCGCGGTCCGCGGCAGCCGGTAGGTGCGCACGCCGTGCGCGGGCAGGCGGTCGAGGTAGCGGCCGGTCGCCAGCTCCGGTGCGTCCGCAGCGTCGCGCGCCGGGCTGCCGCTCACGGCGGTCCCGGCCAGCGGCGGTCCGGGCTCGTCGGCGGCGGCCGGGGCGAGCAGGCCCGGCGCGAGCGCCAGTGCGACCGCGAGCGCGGTCAGCGCGCCCAGAGATCGGTCCACGAGTGCCCGAGCTCCCGGACCAGGTCGCGGAGCAGGGGGAGGCTGACGCCGACGACGTTGTGGTGGTCGCCCTCGATGCCGCGCACGAACGCGCCGCCGAGGCCGTCGACGGTGAACGCGCCGGCGACGTGCAGCGGCTCGCCGGTCGCGACGTAGGCCGCGACCTCGTCGTCGTCCACCTCGGCGAAGTGGACGGTGGTCGAGGCGGTCGCGGCGACCTCGCGGTCGGTGGCGACGTCGCGCAGGCAGTGGCCGCTGTGCAGCACGCCGGAGCGGCCGCGCATCGCCTGCCACCGTGCCGTGGCCTCCTCGGGAGTGCCGGGCTTGCCCAGCGGCTCGCCGTCGAGCTCCAGCACCGAGTCGCAGCCCAGCACCACGGCGTCGGCGGGCACCTCGCCACCACCGGCGACGGCGCGGCACTTCAGCTGCGCCAGCCGCAGCGCCAGCTCGGCCGGCGGCACGCCGGAGACCTGGGACTCGTCGACGCCGGAGACCACGACCTGCGGGTCCAGGCCCGCGCTGCGCAAGGTCGCCAGGCGGGCGGGGGAGGCGGAGGCGAGCACGAGGGTCGGCACGCGCCCACCCTAACGACGCCGCCGGTGCGTCCCGGCGGGGATCAGCCCCGCACGACCTCGAGGCCGAGCCACGCGGCCAGCGCGTCGACCTCGGCCTCCACGGCGTCGCCGACCTCCGGGTCCCACGGGAAGTCCTCGTGGACCGCGTGCACCCGCAGCACCCCCGCCTTGCGGTCGGCCTTCGCGTCGAGCTTCCCGACCAGCCGGTCGTCGTGCAGGATCGGCAGCGCGAAGTAGCCCCAGCGCCGCTTCGCCGCGGGCTTGTACATCTCCAGCACGTACTCGAACCCGAACAGGTCGAGCGCGCGGTCCCGGTCGCTGACCAGGCGGTCGAAGGGCGAGAGCAGGGCGCAGCGGCCCTCGAACGGCTCGTCCGCCGCGGCGAGCGCGTCGGGGTCAGCGCGCCACGCGCCGGCCACACCCGCGACCGTGACCTCCTCGCCGGCCCCGCCGGCGCCGACCTGCTCCCCGCCGCTGTCCTTCGACGACGCCCGGGCGATGCCGAGCGAGGCGAGGCGGCGCTGCTCCAGCGCGGCCCGCGCCTCGTCGGGCGGCGGGACCACGAGGTCGGCGGGGTAGACGCGCTCGGCGAGGTCGTAGACCCGCAGGCGGCCCCGCCGCCCGCTCACCGCGACGTCGCCGAGGACGGTGAGCAGCTCGAGCATCCGGTTGACGTTCTTGTCGTTGTTCCACCCGCTCGACGCCCACGGCACCTGGCAGGTGTCGGGGACCCCGGGCGCCGTCTGAGGGCCCTCGGCCGCGAGCCGGGCCACCACGTCGGCGCGGAAGCCGGCGTTGGCGGCCAGCCACTCGTGCACGCTCGGGTGGAGGTCGCCCGGCATCGTCGCGAGCAGGAGGCCGACGTCGTCGACCGGCCGCACCCAGGACCAGTGCTCGACCAGCGAGCGCTCGGCCTCGAGGGCGAACGTGAGGTCGGAGCGCTCGTAGTCGCCACCCAGCCGGGACCACAGCACGAGGTCGACGTTCGGCGCGACGGCCGCCGTCGGGTCGACCTGCAGGACGAACAGCTCGTCGACGGCCTCCGGCACGGACCGGCCGCGCCGGCCGTCGAGCAGCTGGGCGCGCAGCGCCATCCGCCGCGCGACCTCCGGCTCGAGGGTGGTCACGACCCGGTCAGATCCGGGCGAGCGCGGCCCGCAGCGGGTCGAGCCCGAGCGCGCCGAGGTCCAGCGCCGCGGTGTGGAAGGCCTTGAGGTCGAAGGAGCTGCCGTGCCGGGCCTGCGCCTCCGCCCGGGCGTCCAGCCAGATCCGCTCGCCGACCTTGTACGACGGCGCCTGGCCCGGCCAGCCGAGGTAGCGGTTCACCTCGAAGCGCAGCGACCCGTCGTCCATCCGCGAGTGCGCCCGCATGAACTCGAGGACGAGGTCGGCGTTCCACGTCTCGCCGGGACGCCACCCGAACGGGTTGTCGGCCGGCACGGTCAGGCCGAGGTGGACGCCGATGTCGACGATCACCCGCGCGGCCCGGAAGCCCTGCATGTCGAGGAACCCCAGCCGGTCGCCCGGGTCCTCGAAGTAGCCGAGCTCGTCCATCAGCCGCTCGGCGTACAGCGCCCAGCCCTCGCCGTGCCCGCTGACCCAGCACAGCAGCCGCTGCCAGCGGTTGAGCAGCTCGGCGCGGTGCACGACCTGCGCGCACTGCAGGTGGTGGCCCGGCACGCCCTCGTGGAAGACGGTCGTGGTCTCGCGCCACGTGGAGAAGCGCTCGTGGTCGTCGGTGAAGGAGAACCACATGGTGCCGGGGCGCGAGAAGTCCTCCGACGGCGGCGTGTACCACGCGCCGCCGTCGTTGACCGGCGCCACCTTGCACGCCAGGGTGCGGATCGGCTCGGCGATGTCGAAGTGGACGCCGTCGAACGCCGTCAGGATCTCGTCGGACTTCGCCTGCATCCACGCCTGGAAGGCCTCGCGGCTGCCGCAGTCGCGCGCCGGGTCGGCGTCGAGGGCCGCGACGGCATCGGCGACGGACCCGCCGCTGACGATGCGCTGCGCGGTGGCCGCCATGTCGGCCTCGATCCGCACGAGCTCCTCCCAGCCCCAGCGGTAGGTCTCCTCGAGGTCGATCTCCGCGCCGAGGAAGTAGCGCGACGCCAGCGAGTAGGCCTCGCGGCCGACGCCGTCGACCTCGCGGCCACGCGGCTGGAGCTCGGTCTCGACGAAGCGGCCGAAGTCGGCGTACGCCGCCGAGGCCTGCTCGGCCGCCCGGGTCAGCGAGTGGCGGACCGGCTCGGGGGCGTCGGCCACGACGCGCAGGAAGTAGTCGCCGGCGCCGCCCTCCTGGCCGGTCCAGCCGCGGACCAGGGTCACCACCTCGGCGTACTGACGGCGGGCGGAGACCCGCCCCGCCCCCGCCTCCTCGAGCAGGGTGGTGCGGTAGCCCTCCAGCGCCGCGGGGATCTTGGCCATCCGGCTGCCGATCGCGTCCCAGTCGTCGGCCGTCTCGGTCGGCATCAGGTCGAAGACCTCGCGCATCGCGTGCGCGGCGCTGCTGATCACGGAGAACTCGCTGCGCTCGACCCCGGCGTCGGCGCGGGCGACGATCAGCCCGACCCGCTCCAGGAAGGCGTCCTTCGCCACCTGCTCCCGCTCGTCGACCGGCTCGATCGCCTCGACCTCCGCCAGCGCCCGGCGGTGCAGCTCCTCGCGCGCGGCGTAGCCGTCGGGGGAGAGGTCGGGCAGCTCGCCGTCGTGGCCGGCGATGCCGCTGAAGGTCGCGGTGAGCGGGTCGAGGGCGGCGATGTCCTCGACGAATTGGTCGGTGCGGGCGTCCACGAGTCGCGTCATGGCCCTGACCCTAGGAGGTGGAACCGACGACCGCACCGCTATATCGCTCGGCCAGGACGCGCAGGTGCTCGACCAGCTCCGCCGGGCTCTCGACGGTGAAGTCGAGGCCGAGCATCCCGATCCACACCGCGACCACCTCCAGGCTGTCGCCGCCCGTCACGAGCACGCACCGCCCGTCCGCTCGGGGTTCGACCACGCCGACGGCGGGGTTGATCCGGGCGAGCACCTCCCCGGACGGGGCGTCGATGACCAGCCGGGCGTGCACCGCCCAGCCGGTGCGCGCCACCTCCCGCACGACGAGGTCGGTGAGGTCGCCGGGCAGCGGGGCAGGCGAGAAGCTGCGGCCACCGGGCAGGCGCAGGGTCAGCCAGTCGACGCGGTACGGCGACCACGTGTCCGTCGCGGGGTCGCGACCGACCACGAACCACCGCCGCTGCCAGGCGACCAGCCGGTAGGGCTCGACCTCGACCCGGGCCTCGTCGGGCCCGTAGAAGGCCCGCAGGCCGCGGTGGTCGCGGATCGCGTCGGCGATCTCCGCGAGCACGCCGGCGTCGACCTCGGGGTCCTCGACGTTGGAGTCGGTGTTGACCGGACCGGCCTCGGTCGCGTCGCGCAGGGCGGTGACCCGCCGGCGCAGCCGGTCGGGCAGCACGTGCTCGAGCTTGGTGAGGGCGCGAGCACCGCTCTCCTCGAAGCCGGAGACGCCGGTGAGGGTGCGCAGCCCGACCGCGACCGCGACCGCCTCCTCGTCGTCGAGCAGCAGGGGCGGCAGCTTGGCGCCGGCCCCCAGCCGGTAGTGGCCGGCCCGGCCGCGGATGCCGTCGACCGGGTAGCCGAGCTCGCGCAGGCGCGCCACGTCGTTGCGCACGGTGCGCGCGGTGACGTCGAGCCGGGCGGCGAGCTCGGGGGCGGTCCACTCCACCCGCGACTGGAGCAGGCCGAGCAGGTCGAGGAGGCGTCCGGAAGTCGTGCGCACATCGTTGTTCTATCAGGAACGAACCGTTCCGCAATGGCTTCTACCGTCGGAGACAGGAAGCAGGACACCCCCGGAATCCCCCGGAACCAACCAGGAAGAGGCACCGCCATGACCGAGCAGATCACCCCCTTCAGCATCGACGTCCCGCAGGCCGACCTCGACGACCTCCGCGAGCGCCTGGCCCGCACCCGCTTCGCCCCGGAGGTGCCGGGCGACTCGTGGGAGTACGGCACCCCGGCGTCGTACCTGCGCTCGATGGTCGCGCAGCGGCAGGACTTCGACTGGCGTGCTGTCGAGGCGCGGATCAACGCCCGTCCCGGCTTCGTGACCGAGGTCGACGGGCAGCGGATCCACTTCCTGCACGTGCGCTCGCAGCACGAGGACGCCACGCCGCTGCTCCTCGCGCACAGCTACCCCGGCTCGCTGCTCGACTTCCTCGACATGATCGACCCGCTGGTCGACCCCGAGGCGCACGGCGGTCGCGCGGAGGACGCCTTCCACGTCGTGGTCCCGTCGATGCCGGGCTTCGGCTGGTCGACGCCGGTCGTCGACACCGGCTGGACGATGAAGCGGGTCGCCGCGGCGTACGACGTGCTGATGCGCCGCCTGGGCTACGACTCCTACGGCGTCCACGGCAGCGACGGCGGCGCGATGGTCGGCCGCGAGCTGGCGGTCGCGAACCCCGACGGCTTCCGCGGCGCGCACGTGCTGCAGCTCTTCTCCTTCCCCTCCGGTGACCCGGCCGAGTTCGAGGGCTTCGGCCCGAAGGAGTACGCCGCGCTCGAGCACATGCAGTGGTTCCAGTCCGTCGGCGGCTACAACCAGATGAACGGCACCCGGCCGCAGACGGTCGCCGCCGCGCTCGCGGACTCGCCGGTCGGCACGCTGGCCTACAGCGAGCTCTTCGAGAGCTTCGGCAACGGCACCAGCCTGGTCACCGCCGAGCAGGTGCTCGCCCAGGCGACGCTGTACTGGCTGACCAACMCCTACGGCTCGGCCGCGCGCTACCACTACGAGGAGCAGCACGCCGGCGCCGAGCCCGTGGTCAGCGAGGGCCGGATCGGGGTGGCGGTGTTCAAGGACGACTTCCAGACGATCCGCAGCCTGGCCGAGCGGGACAACAAGGGCATCGAGCACTGGAGCGAGCACCCGCGCGGCGGCCACTACGCCGCGCTGGAGGTCCCGCACGACGTCGTCGCGGACCTGCGGGTGTTCTTCGCCTGAGGCGGGGCGCAGGTCCCACAAAGCAGCAGCGCCCGGCCGGGAGGCCGGGCGCTGCTGTCGTCGATCCGTGGAGCAGTGGATCCGTGGGTCCGTGCGTTCGGTCGCGGATGCTCAGCGCGGCAGGCCGCTGGAGCGCCACGCACCCCGCCCGTGGGGGAGTCCCCGACCCGGGGTGCTCCGCACCTGGCGGGCCGGGTGGGCCCACTCCGAGCGCGGCGGCTCCGGCGCGGGGGCGSCMCCGCCGACGGCGGCGAGGACCGCGACGATCGCGGCCACCTCCTCCGGCGTGGTGTGCGGCGTGATGATGCGCAGCACCGGCTGGGCCGGCTCGGGAGCCGGCTGCTCTGCCTGCCCGGCCTGCCCGGCCGTCTCCTGCTCGCTCACAGCGGGATGTTCCCGTGCTTCTTCGGCGGCAGCGTCTCGCGCTTGGTGCGCAGCAGGCGCAGCGCCTTGACGACCTCGGCGCGGGTCTCGTGCGGCTTGATCACGCCGTCCACGTAGCCGCGCTCGGCCGCGATGTAGGGGTTCGCGAGCGTGGTCTCGTACTCGTCGATCAGCTCGGCACGCTTCGCCTCGACGTCGCCGCCGGCCTTCTCGACCTCGGCCAGGGTGCGCCGGTGGATGATGTTCGCCGCGCCCTGCGAGCCCATCACCGCGATCTGGCCGGTGGGCCAGGACAGGTTGATGTCGGCACCGAGGTGCTTGGAGCCCATCACGTCGTACGCGCCGCCGTAGGCCTTGCGGGTGATGATCGTGACCAGCGGCACGGTCGCCTCGGCGTAGGCGTAGATCAGCTTCGCGCCGCGGCGGATGATGCCGAGGTGCTCCTGGTCGACGCCCGGCAGGAAGCCCGGGACGTCGACGAAGGTCAGCACCGGGATGTTGAACGCGTCGCAGAAGCGCACGAAGCGCGCCGCCTTCTCGGAGGCGTCGATGTCGAGGGTGCCGGCGAACTGCATCGGCTGGTTCGCGACGATGCCGACCGGGCGACCCTCGACGCGGCCGTAGCCGGTGATGATGTTCGGGGCGAACAGCGCCTGGACCTCGAGGAAGTCCGCGTCGTCGACGATCGTGGTGATCACGTCGTGCATGTCGTACGGCTGGTTCGGCGAGTCCGGGATGATCGTGTCCAGCGCGAGGTCCTCGGCCGTGGGCTCGAGGTCGACCGGCTCGTCGTACGACGGTGCCTCGTCCAGGTTGTTCTGCGGCAGGTAGGACAGCAGCGCCTTCACGTACTCGATGGCGTCCTCCTCGTCGGAGGCCATGTAGTGCGCGTTGCCGGACTTGGTGTTGTGGGCCCGGGCGCCGCCGAGCTCCTCCATGGTGACGTCCTCGCCGGTGACCGTCTTGATGACGTCCGGGCCGGTGATGAACATCGCCGAGGTCTGGTCGACCATCACCGTGAAGTCGGTGACGGCGGGGGAGTAGACGTGGCCGCCCGCGCAGTTGCCCATGATCATCGAGATCTGCGGGATGACGCCCGAGGCGTGCACGTTGCGGCGGAAGATCTCGCCGTACAGGCCGAGCGAGACGACGCCCTCCTGGATGCGGGCGCCGGCGCCCTCGTTGATGCCGATGATCGGGCAGCCGGACTTGATCGCCAGGTCCATGACCTTGGTGATCTTCTCGCCGTAGACCTCGCCGAGCGAGCCGCCGAAGACGGTGAAGTCCTGCGAGAACACGCAGACCTGGCGGCCGTCGATGGTGCCGTAGCCGGTGATGACGCCGTCGCCGTACGGACGGGTCTTCTCGAGGCCGAAGGCGGTCGAGCGGTGGCGGGCGAACTCGTCGAGCTCGACGAACGAGCCCTCGTCGAAGAGCAGCTCGATGCGCTCCCGGGCGGTCTTGCGACCCTTGGCGTGCTGCTTCTCCTGCGCCTTCGCGGCGGGAGCGTGCACGGCCTCGTCGGTCCGGCGGTCCAGGTCGGCGAGCTTGCCGGCCGTGGTGTGGATGTCGATCTCTGCCGGCTGCGGCTGGGCGGTCACAACGTTGCCTCCTCGTTCTACGGCGCCCCCGGGGTTTCCTCGCGGCGCCTGCTGCGACAGGGTAGTGCCCGTGACTCTCGGCTCGAACCAGCACCCAGAGCGTGGACCACTCGACGGCGACCGGCTGGAGGCTGCGTTCGCGCTGACGCCCGGCGCGACGCTCGAGCTGCTGCCCGAGGCCCCCTCGACCAACGAGGTCGCCGCGGATCGCGCCCGCGCCGGTGCGCCGGAGGGGCTGGTCGTCGTCGCCGACCACCAGGCCGCCGGACGCGGCCGGCTGGACCGGACGTGGCAGACGCCACCCGGCACCGCGGTCACCTTCTCCCTCGTGCTGCGGCCCACCGTGCCCCCGGCCTCGTGGCCG